>DASWAC010000524.1:0-1632 GCA_036391335.1 Ktedonobacterales bacterium | reverse complement strand
CGCGCATAGCGATCAACCGCCAGCAGCGCGACCCCACCCGGTGGCGCGCCACAGGCTGTCGCAAGCGTGGCCTCTGGGTCCGCCAGCACCGTCGCGTCAGGGATGGCATCGGGCAGTGCCCCCTCTGTGCCACGTAGCGCGATGAGCAGCTCGGCGCCGGTTTCGTCCACCTCGCGACGCCGCTCGATCGTTGCGGCCAGCCACGCCTGGCAGTGCGCGCACTCAGCGCCATGCAGCGCCACGACGATGACGGGCCGTCGCTGCCTGAAGCCGCGGAGCCGCACCATCTCACCGTGGAGCGTGGGCAACGCCAGCCCCGGCACCAGCTCGCCCGGCTGCACGCTCGGTCGCAGGGTGATGCTCATGCTGGTGACGCTCATGCTAACGGCGCTCACTGTTCGCCCAGAAGGCCATCAGGTCGGCGCGGGCGACGATGCCACGCAGCGCGCCATCTGGTCCGGCGACGGCGACGGCTGGCTGGCCGGCGACCATCATGTCATAGGCCTCACGCACGCGGGACGACTCGCTCATCACCGGAATCGCCGGGGCCTGCCAGTCAGCCACGGTAGAGCCTTCCAGACTTTCGCCATTGGCCAGGCGCTTCAAGACCGCGCCCTCAGTCAGCGAGCCGACGACTTTCCCACCGTCCACCACGGGCAGCTGCGAGATGCCATAGCGCTGGAAGACGGCGATGGCCTCCGCCACGGTATCGCCCGAGGTCACGCTCACCACTTCGGGCACTCTGCCCTCGGCATGCGCCTTCAGTGCGAGCACGTCCGAGAGCAGGTCGTGCTCTGGCTCCAAGAAGCCATTCTCACGCATCCAGGTGTCGTTGTAGATCTTCGAGAGATAGCCTCGGCCCGTGTCTGGCAGCAGGACCACCACGACATCCTTCTCGGTGAGCTTCTTCGCATAGTGCAGCGCTGCCGCGAGCGCCGTGCCCGCCGAGCCACCGCAGAGGATGCCCTCCTCACGGGCAAGCCGCCGGGTCAGCGCAAACGAGGTCTTGTCATCCACCCGGATGATCTCATCCACCACGCTGGGGTCCCAATTGGACTCGAAGTGGTCGGTGCCGATGCCCTCCACCTTATAGGGGCGTGGCTCATCGCCTGAGAAGATGGAGCCTGCCGGGTCCGCGCCTATCACCTTCACGTTGGGATTCTGCGATTTGAGATAGCGCGCCGTGCCGACGATTGTGCCTGCCGTCCCGATGCCCGCGACGAAAGCCGTTACCTTCCCCTCGGTGTCTTCCCAGATCTCCGGGCCGGTCGTGCGCACGTGCGCCTCGGGGTTCGCCGGATTGCGATATTGGTTGGGCATGCACCCGCCGGGAAGCTCTTTGGCGAGGCGGGCCGCGACGTTCTTGTAATGCTCAGGCGAGTCGAATGGCACGGTGCTGGGGCAGATGACCACCTCGGCGCCATAGGCGCGCAGCAGGCTCCGCTTTTCCTCCGAGACCTTATCGGTCATGACGCAGGTGATGCGATAGCCCTTGATGACCGCTGCCAGCGCCAGGCCAGTGCCGGTGTTGCCACTGGTCGGCTCGATGATCGTGCCACCAGGCCTGAGGCTGCCATCGCGCTCACACGCCTCGATCAGCGAGACGCCGATGCGGTCCTTCACGCTGCCGCC
>DASWAC010000523.1:0-1735 GCA_036391335.1 Ktedonobacterales bacterium | reverse complement strand
GGCCACACGCTCACAGACGGCCATGCAATCATACCGCGCTTCCAGGATGCGCTCGGGAGATACCAGATGCGGAAGAAGACACGCCAGATAGCGGTGGGGAAGGTGCTGATCGGGGGCGACGCGCCCATCACCGTGCAATCTATGACGACGATGTATACCCGCGACGTGGACGCCACCGTGGCGCAGATTCACCGGCTCGAAGAGGTGGGCTGCGAGCTGGTGCGCGTCGCCGTCCCTGAGGAGCTTGACGCGCTGGCCATCGGCGCCATCAAGAAGCAGATAAGCATCCCCCTCATCGCCGACATCCACTACAATCCCAAGCTGGCGATGATCGCCATCGAGCAGGGGATTGATGGGGTGCGCATCAATCCTGGCAACCTGGTGCGCGGGCGGGAATCCTTCGCGATGATCGTGAAGGCGGCCAAGGAGGCCGGGATCGCCATGCGAATCGGGGTGAACTCCGGCTCGCTCGACGCCCTGGACCGTGGCCCGGCGATGCGCAAGGTGAGCGTGAAGCGGACCGAAGATGGCACCTTCGTCAAGAGTGATCCCGTGGAAGAGCGGCGCAAAGAGCGCGAGGAACTGACGGGTCGCATGGTGGCCAAGGCGCTGGAATACTGCAATTGGGCCGATGACCTGGGCTATCAGAACTATAAGGTGAGCCTGAAGAGCTCGAACGTGCTGACGGCCGTGGATGCCTATCGCCAGTTCGCGGCGCAGAGCGATGTGCCGCTGCACCTGGGCATCACCGAGGCAGGCACGCTGGTGACCGGCTCGGTGAAGTCGGCGCTCGGCTTTAGCCTGCTGCTCTCCGACGGCATCGGCGATACCATCCGCGTCTCGCTTTCCGCGGAGCCCGAGGAGGAAATACCGGTCGCTTATGAGATCCTCAGGTCGCTGGACCTGCGCCAGCGCGGTGTGACCTTCGTCTCGTGCCCGTCGTGCGGCCGAGTTGAAATAGATGTGATACGCATCGCCAATGAGGTTGAAAAGCGGCTCATGAAGGTGCAGACGCCGATCCAGGTGGCCGTGATGGGCTGCGTGGTGAACGGGCCTGGGGAGTCACGCGACGCGGATATCGCCTTGTCTGGCGGGCGAGGGGTCGGCGTTATCTACAAGAAGGGCACCTTGCTACGCCAGGTCCCCGAAGACGAGTTCCTCGACGCCGTGCTGCAAGAAGTGGCGGCCATCCTCCCTGAGCATGAGGCAAAGCTGGTCTATTCCGGCGAGCAGCACCTGGGCGCGGTGAGCGCCGGACGCACCCGCAAGACGGGCATCCACGAGGCTGAGTCCGCCCCCAAGGGACGCGGCAAGCCACTGACCGTGCTGCCGGCGGCGAAAGGCGAGTAGCGCCTCGCCCCAACTGAATAGCCCGAGTCATGGAGAGCGGTGAGCCTGGTGCTCACCGCTCTTTCTCGTATATTGGCGAGAATATGCACTAACAACAGAATAGCTATCTCCTTATGTTACTACTTGACACTTTATACAAGTCGATCGTATACTTCATTCGAGGTTAGCTTTAGTCTATTCGCGGGTAGTAGGAGCCCTCGCGATTGCAAGGAAGCGCTAAGCCGCATGGATGTGGCATGACCTCGACCACCATGTGACGCGCCGTCCCCACGTACGCCCATATGGATTCTCGCCCGGCACCTAGCGCACGGCAAATGGACTCTGCCGCGCGGCGCTACCCTGCGGCCCGCTCCCGGATGCAAGAGCTGGCTCGAAAGGAATCAAG
>DASWAC010000522.1:0-6682 GCA_036391335.1 Ktedonobacterales bacterium | reverse complement strand
TGAGAGAGTCAAGAACCCGTAGCTGATGGCACGCTCTTCCTTTGCGCTCAAGGCTGGTGTCCTCTCGTTATGGGGCTCGCGACATTCGCACGCAAGCGTGCTTTATGTCTACCACATACATCGCTCCATTGCAATGCCAATGGAGTATTTCAGGCACGGCACTCCCTTGGCCGCGTCTTGGCGAGGGTGCGAGAGCCGCGAGCGGAGAGCGCGCACGCCAGGGGATCCCCGGCCAGCAAGACGGCTCCCTGCCACGAGAAAGACGGGGGCAAGACTTCAAGCAATCTCATAAGCCGGTCGGGGAGAGCCCTTGTCGCAGGTCTCAGTGAGTCGCGTTCTGGAAGCAGGCGACATCATACTGAGCGACGCTGTTCGGGTTGACAGAATTCTGGGGCTGGCTTCCGGCGTAATGGGTCTCTGCGTTCGCGAATCCCGCCGTGTTGAATCCCGGAGGGCTGAGTGGGCCACTCGGGAAGACTGCTTGGCAACTCTGGCTCGGCTGGCCTTGGGTGCCAGGATCAGCGGCGAACGCGGGGGTCGCGAGGCCAATCACGAGGGCAAGGGCGATCGCTACTGAGGACACGGTACGTTTCTTCATGCCGCTTCACTCCTTCATGCTGACCTGATCGAGCTACACACACTATCTCGCTGTGAGCACTTCACTCCAACTCCATTGTAGGAGCAACACGCCGCTAATGATGTGTCGGTGGCGGTTGCGACGAGGTTGCGAGAGCCGTGGGCTGCTGAGGAGCAATCCAGGTATTCATCTGTGTTCGGCGTACTGTATCAGGAGTGGCGAACTCTGGATGCTTGTGTATGCGCTAGGCCAGGTGGACGAGCCGCCACCCGCGGATCGCGTTGCAGATGGCAATGGCCTCGGCACTGCGCAAATCGTCCAGGTGAAGCACCGCTTCACGCGCGTCTGAGCGCGTCGCCAGGACATGCTGGCGATACACGCCGCCCAGCAGCCCGCAGCGCAGAGGCGGCGTCAGCCAGAGCCCGCCGCGCCTGACGAAGACATTGCTGATGGCGCCCTCGGTCACCTCGTCGCGCTCGTTTAGAATGAGCACATCCGCGTGGCCCTCACGTGCGGCCTGCCGGTGGGCGACATCATAGAGAGCCCGGTGCGTCGTCTTGTGGAAGAGGAACCGGTCGCCCGAGCTGGTGCGCTGCTCACTCACGGTCACCGTCGCGCCGGGCTGGGACGCATCGCGACTCATGGCGCTCGGCATGCGGGAAGGCGCTTCGATACGGGCGCAATCGCAGCGCGCCGTGCCATGGCGATCTACCACCAGGCGCACCTTATAGTGTCGCGCGGGATCGAAGCCTCGGGTCGCCTCTGCGAGGGTGGCGAGGATGCTTGGGCGGTGAAAGGGGTACTCGAAGTAGGCCGCTGAGTCGGCGAGCCGGCGCAAATGCCTGCCGAGCCAGCGATAGCGACCATGCCAGCCGATCGTCTCGATCAGGGCGAAATCCGGCGGAATCTCGGTGAGGAAACGCGCTTTGAGCAGGCATTCCGCATACTCACTCGCGGCGGTCGAGTCGAAGACGATACCGCTCCCGATGCCCATCTCACCAGACCCGCCATGCAGCATGAGCGTGCGGATGGCGACGTTGAACATCGCGGTGTGCGGCAGCTCATTCCTGGGGCCGGAGGGGCCGCAATAGCCAATCGATCCGGTGTAGACCCCGCGCGGGGTATCTTCGAGCTCCTGGATGATCTGCATGGCGCGAATCTTGGGCGCGCCGGTCACCGACCCGCACGGGAAGAGGCTCCGAAAGAGCGATGGATAGCTGAGAGGGCCCGCCAGCGTGCCGGCGACGGTTGAGGTCATCTGCAGCAGGCTGGCATAGCGCTCGACCTCGAACAGCCTGGGCACATGCACCGAGCCAACCTCGCACACGCGACCGAGATCGTTGCGCAGCAGATCCACGATCATGACATTCTCAGCACGGTTCTTCTCGTCCGCGCGCAGAGAGGCGGCGTGCTCGATATCCTCCCCGAGCGTGCGCCCGCGCGGTGCGGTGCCCTTCATCGGCTTGGTGATGATCGTCTCGCCGGTAAGCCTGAAGAATAGCTCGGGTGAGAGGCATACCACGGAGTGCTCGCCGGCGCGCACGTAGGCCGCGTAGGGGACGGGCTGGGAACGTTTCAGCGCGAGGTAAAGGGCGAGTGGCGAACCGTCGAGCGCAAAGTGGTAGCGCCCGGTGAAATTGATCTGATACACATCGCCATCAATGATGTGCTCAGTGATCCGCGCGATGCGCCTCGCATAGTGGGCAGCGGACAAGTCGAAGTGCAGGTCGCCCACCTGATAGCCACCCACGCCGGTGGGCATGCTCGCAGCGGCACTCGTGGCGTTGGGCGCTTGCCCGCGCGTGCGACCGCTCACGTGGTCGAACACGAGTGGCGCACGGTAGACGCCAAACCAGGCGAGCGGTGCGCAGGGTTGCTCGGAAGAGCGCGCCTCGGGCGACCGGAGGCGTGGCTCAAAGAAGGCGCCACACTCGTAGCTCAAGTATCCCGCCGCATAATAGCCGCGCTCTGTCACCTGCTGAATGTGCTCCAGCAGCGCGCCCACATCGGTCACCTGATCGATGCGCAGCACCTCAACGGGATCGAGAAAGAGCAGCGAGTGGTGGTTCTCTGCGTCGCAGCGGGCCGATTCTAGCAGCACGGCATTGTTATGCTCGGTGAGCAGCTGGTAGAAATGCGATGGGAGCGGCTTATAGCGCACGGTCGTTATCCACTAGTACATGAGGCGCAAGTGGCAGGCAACCCTCTGCCGGCACTTCTAGCGTACTCGCGGCAAGCGCTCTCGCACCAGAGCGAGGTCCCCGCACCAGCCGTGGCGTCGCCTCTGGGCATTAGTGGTAGCGGCTGAGCCAGCGGAGGTGAGGCCGACCCGGCGTCGCTGCCTGCGCTCGATAGGTGAGCCACCTCACAGCGCTCTCCCTGGTGAATAGCGTACACTTGCCATGGGTCTTCGGTGAGCGGGAGCCTCGAGACCCACATGCTGAAAGGCTGTGCCGCCATGCGCCTCATTCCACCTCGTCTCGTCCTCATCCTTGCATGCGCCGTGCTGGTGGTCGCGCTGCCCGCGTGCGCGCCCGGCGGCTCTTCCGGGAGCCAGCCTACCCATGCGGTGACTGTCGCGCCCAGCGGGCATGTCGTGCAGGTCTCAAACACTCAGCACTTCGCCAACAGCCTGAGCGGTGGCACCACCGCGCCGTGCGCCAATGGCGACTCCGTCATCAACGGCAACTGTGGCGAGACGCTCACGGCCACCTGTGCCTCGGGTGACCAGCTGCTCAGTGGCGGCTATCTGGTGGACGACACACAGGCCTACGTCACCGCAACATATCCCGCCAGTGCGTCCACATGGAGCGTCACCGCGCACGATGAGGCGCAGAACTTTGGCTCGGTGCCCTTCACCCTGACGGTCTTTGCCCAATGCCTCCACGCGAACGTTTCCGCTGGCATTACGATCGCCTCAGCAACACCACAGCTCCCAGATGATCAGAGCCCCCAGGCGGCTGAAGTGGACTGCCCGGCCAGCACTATGGTGACAGGCGGTGGCTATCGCGCGAGCTTCTATCCCTCCGGATCGAGTCCTGTGGGCGCCGCGGGGTGGGCCGCCGTGCTGGGGATGCCCACCGGTGCGACGGTCAAGCCATCTGTCTATGCGCTCTGCGCCAGGAGTCACCTCACGCCGCTGAGTCAGCCGAAGGTCACAGCGGATGCGCGCCAGCTCAGCCAGGGCACGGTCGTCGCTGCGCAATGTCCATCCGGCTCTCTCCTGGTCGGCGGTGGCGCGACCACGACCGGCGTGGGTGAGAGCTTCACCCGGCTCGCGGCTGACAGCACCTCCACTGTGTGGCAAGCGGCCCTCGGCACATTTGGCCTCCCCGCCGACCCATCCATCGCAATCAGCTTCACCGTCGTCGGGGTCTGCGCCACACTCGCCTGATAGCGCAGCGATCCGCCGCCCGAAGATCGCCCCTCAAGAGGCAGGCGGGCAGACGTAATACGTGTCCTGGGTGGAGGCGGGAATTTGCGCCTGCATTGCCGGTGATTGACACGCGGTTCCCGTCCACACTCTCGGTGCGGGGGCGATGAGGAACGCCCCATCGCTTGGGATCATCGTCACCGGCGCCGCGCCATCCACACTCGCGCCAAAGCGGAGCGCGTACGTGCCCTGGCTGGTGAGCCCATTCACCGCGATGAGCAGCTCGATTGACTTGTTTGGGCCGAGAGCAATCGGCAGAGGCGCCCCACCGAACCGGGGGTTCACGATGGCGGGCGCCGACACGCCGGTGCTGTCGCTGGGCAGGGTCGCCGCCAGCATATCGACCTGACCGACAGCACCGCCGCATCCCCCAGTGGTGTACTTGGTTGCCGTGTCGTAAGGGCCGTCCTGGCAGATGTGCCAAACAGTGACAGGGCCGCTGCTTGGGATGAAGCTGGCGATGGTGACGCTGAGGCTGGTGACGGTGTGTCTGACGCTCGTCTGGTTGCAGACTTGCAGCACATAGCCCGTCTCGAGTGACGGATTGACGGGCGGGTTGGGCCGATAGCTCGTCACTGCGCTGGCTGGAATCTGATAGGGCGCGTTGGGGGTGCCGTTCGGCATCAGCTCGTCTGGGAAGTCTAGGGGGGTGTAGCGCTGAGGAATCGAGATGCTCAGGTTACCTACTGCGCTATATCGTGGCGAGACAGGTCCTACCTCGACCGCTGGGCATCCCTCCATGATAACGTCGTCCAGGGAGAGCGTCGGTCGCGGTGGCGGGGTCGCTGTCGGCCCTGCCGTCGTGGTGCCTGCCGGCGTAGCGTGCCCCGAAGGCGCAGGGTGCGACGAGCCACAACTGCTGAGCGCCATGCTAAGTGTGAGCACTGCCACGCACATCGAGTCGAGAGACAGACGCCGTAAGGGTCGCATACCCTCTCCTTCACCTATGCCACCAGCAGCCGCAAGGCGAAGCATAGCAAACCTTACTGCCGAGCGCAACACCTCAGCCTCTTGTGAACGATGCGCCGGCCACAACAGAACAGGGGAGATGCTTGCGCACCTCCCCTGTCTGTCGCGCTCTAGGCTCGATCACTCAAAGAACGATCCATTCCGCTCGTGCCCAAGCTGAGCTGCTACCACCGTCTGCCCCTCCGATGCTGATTCGAAGGTGAAGCCGGTGGCGTGGTTGCGCGCCCTCCACTGGATGCTGGCCCCGGTATCGAGGAAGAGCCCGGCGACGTGCAGCGTTGTATTGTGCACCTGGCGGCGCCGCGTCACATCGTGCCAGCGAACTTTGAAGGAGGCAGTGGCGGGATCGGACGGTCCGTTACTGAGGGAGTTGGAGATACTCCCAAAGTCGCCGAGGGGTTGATTGGCGACCTGTAGTGTTGCGCTGCCCGCGCCGAGATGGACCTCGACGGCCTCGGATGGGATGCGCACCGTCCAGAAGAGCCCGCTGGGGAAGGGGTGGATGCCGGGGTTGAAATCGTGGGTCTGCTTTGTGGGGTCAAACTGACCTTCAAAGAGATCCAGTCAGACGAAGCCAAAGGTATCGTGATGGGCCTTCCCATCTACGCCGATATAGGTGCCCTGCATGAAGCGCATATCGGCATCGAAGAGGAGGCCGCCCGTCCCTGTGCCCTGTATCTCAGTGGCCCCAACGAAGCCGTTGAAATCGTAGATTGCCGAAGGCTCCTCGGTGTTGGGGAACATGATATGGAAGGGCGCTCCAGGGAAGAGAGTCTCAGGGATGGGGCGCGGCGCGACGAAGGCTCCCTTGGCTTCGGTGAGCGCCGGCAAGAGCAGGCCGGACCCGAGCACGAGCCCGGCGCCAGCCGCTGCCGTCTGAATGGCCTGACGGCGCGAGAGGGCACGCTCCCAGAAATGGGTGTGCCCGATGTAGGGCCGCACACCTGGAGGGTCAGGATTCCACCGCTGCGATGGCGCAAGTGACTGGAGGACAGTCGACGAGATACGCATACAGCTCTCTCCTGTGCGGCTCGGCCGCGGAGCGCGCACGACTTGGGGTGGAGGATTCACGTCACATTTTCGCCGCAAGGCGCGGCACACTCGCGATACACTTCTGCCGGTGGGATGGTTCGCACAAGAGGCGCGCAGGAAGAGGAGCCTCGTGGAGTCGCACGCATCCCCTCACCCACGCGCCGCAATCCTTGCAAGCGGCGGCGTTTCGCATCTACAGCACAAGCGAACACGAGATCGAGGCAAGAAAGATTAACATATTCTCGCCGTGAAATCAAGGGGCAGGAGCCGCCAGCCTGTTGCGGCGCGGGTGAGCCGTTGACACGCGCATTGCGGCAATCGTGCTATACTCTTTCGTTATGATCTCCGGGCTCGGTGCTGAGACAGCTCGCCTGGCAGTGAGCGGCGCAAAGGACGATTCGCGTGCGGCAACGGACGATCCGCTTCGCCACCTATCTGGCCCCAAATATGCATCCCGTCTATGAGCGCGTGGTCGCTTACGCTGGGCAACGGCTGGGCATTCGCGCCGAGCTCGTGACTGGCAAGTCCTTCGAGGACTTCGCGAGCGGAGACTGCGACGCGGGCTTCATCTGCGGGCTGCCATATGTCCAGCTTACCCGGAGCCACCCCTCGCCGGTCGAGCTGCTTGCCGCGCCGGTGCTGCAGGGCGAGCGCTATGGTGGCCACCCCAT
>DASWAC010000521.1:0-3781 GCA_036391335.1 Ktedonobacterales bacterium | reverse complement strand
GAAGACGATCATCGCGACCAGTAGCCCCAGCAGCACGATCGCAACATAGAGCAGCCAGTTCGAGAGCGGCGAGCTCCCGTTCGTCGGCGTGACGATTTCGCCTGTCGGATCTTTGCCACGCGCGGTGGCTGTGGGCGCCGCATCACCTGGGCCCCTGGTCGGCGAGGTTGAGGGGGTCGCGCCAGATGCCGTTGAGATGCGCCCGGGGCGCGAGAATGTCGTGGTGGGCTCGAAATCTATCCAGCCATACTTGCCGAAATAGATCTGCGTCCAGGCGTGTGCTGCCGTCCCCTTCACGACCCAGGAATGGGCGATGTTGTCGTACTCGCCTGCGGCATAGCCGGTGGCGATGCGTGTGGGCATGCCCAGCGAGCGCCCCATCAGCGCCATCGCCGAGGCGAAGAATGTGCAGAATCCTCGCTTCGTATGCAAGAACCAGACCGTCGCATCTTGATCGGCAGGTGGCTCAGGATTATTCGTGCTATAGGTGAACGTGCGCAGGTAATCCTCGAAAGCGATCGCCGCATCATACATATTCGTCGTGCCAGCGGCCTTCTGGCGGGCGAGTGTTACAATCTCGGACGCGATGGGGTCGGTCGGATTGACATAGCGCTGGATGATGGCCGGGTCATACGCATAGCCCGAGGCAGGATCGGCATCAACAGGGTATGGCACTGCCCTCAGCTGATCGATAGTGGCACCGCTCACATACCCCGTCGCGTGGAAGATCTGCTGCTCTGGGATGGGCTGTCGCGACTCCCAGGCGGCGCCCAAGCCAGTGGGCGTGGCCAGGGTGGTCACGCTATCCACATTAAACTGAGCCGCCTCAGTGCCCGGCGCATAGATGCGCGTATCCCCGGCGTCGGGCGGCGCCTCAAAAGTGATCTCGTACGTGACTTGATTCATGCTTGCGCCACTGGGCGCCTGCACATCCGCCGGATGGTGAGGCACCTGCTGGCGCGGCCCAAGCAGCCACTGCGACTTGCCGTTATACACATCATAGGTCTGGCCGATGAGATACTCACCCCCCGTAGCCCCCGGCCCCAGCGTATACGTCATCACCGGCAGATCGAGCAGATTCGCGTTGCCCTGCAAGCGCAGCGTGTTGCTGAAAATGGAGCCACCACCACGCCCAACGCCTTTCGTGCCGTTCACGCCGCCAAAGATGGACTGAAACCGCACTTCTGCCCGTTGCAGCGCCCCGGTGGGGTCATTCACGATTGCTGAGAGGCCCGCATTGATCGGCAGGGACGGCAAGATGTTGGCCAGCAGCAAGACCACTGCGGCAAAGATGGCACCTGCTTGCATGAAATCCCAGCCAAGGTCAGGGGAAAAGCGCACGCCACGCACCTTCCAGATCCGTGCGCTATCCACCAGAGTAAAGCGCACCACCAGCAAGATGGCAGCCAACATATAGATGACAAAGTATTGCAGCAGCGAATCGGATGAGGTGCCAATGTTGATCAGGAGCACCGCGCCATTCACCAGCACTGCGAGCCACGGGTTCCTGCCGCGGAGCACCAGCCATACGCTGTAATAGACCAGCACGAAGGTGAGAAACGCCAGCATGACGAGGAAGACCGCGTTATCGGTATTGCCACGGTTGAGGAATATGACGTCTTGGACCCACTGCACCACGCGACCGAGCACCACATTGATCCCTGTCAGCCCCTGGGCCTTGGCAGTCTGAGCCGCCGCAAAGAGCAACCCGGCGACGATAGCCACGGGATGCACGTAGCGGTTGGGAATCCATCGCTGTTGGGCTACCAAATAGCCGATGAGAAGTGCAACCGCAGTCATTGGCGCGAGAATCGAGATGCCTGACACCCAGGGCACGGGCACGCTAAGAATGCTAGCAATCGTTGACCAGATCATCACCACCAGCAAGATGATGAGCAGCCAGCCATCTTGCGGCCAGAGCCATCCGCGAACGCTCTCGGCGAGCGTCTTAAGTGGATTCACCGCGCGCTCGCGCTGAGCCGGCTCGGCTGTCGTCATGCTGATGCCTCCATGCCCGCACCACTTCGGGGCTCCATGGTCTCGGCTCCGGCGTGCTCGAGGGCTGCCCGGAGGTCATCATTGTGCCGGATGACGTGCACAACGATATCGCTCTCCACCAATTGCTCGGCGACCTGCGCCGCCCCTGCTTGACTGAGGACAAACGACTCCGGATCGAGGAGGAATACCGCCGGCTTGACGCCACGCCGCTGTAGCAGCGCGAGGCTTCCCGCCCAATCGTGCGAGAGCGAGGGGGTGATCACAAAAAGCACCGTATTTCGCTGCAGGCTCGCCTCGATCTCCGTCAGCGCCTGCGTCAGCGGTACTTCTTGCTCGGGATGTGACATCGCCAGGACCTCAAGTCCGCGGTCGAGCTGCCGAGCCCCACGATCCAGTGGGAGCGCCGCTTCCCCCGAGCCACTCACTAGCAAGCCTACGGCAATGTCTTTGCTGGCGAGCAGATAGGACATGATCGAGGCGGCGATAGTGACTCCCGTCTCCTCGGTCGACTCGAGGCCTTTCCCCGCCTGGACCGCGCTATCGAGGTCGAGCACCATCATCACGTCGACCGTCGGGTCGAGATCGAACTCCTTCACCATGAATTGGCTCGTGCGCGCCGTGCTGGGCCAATGAATGCGCGCCAGCGGGTCGCCTGGCACATAGGAGCGCACAGTCACCACGTTGGTGGTGGTCTCCGGCGACCGGCGCGAGCCACGGCCGCGTCCAGGCTGCCCGCCAGGATAAAGCGCCAGGTTCGTGAGAGGCAGCACTTTCGGCAACACCAGCAGATTGAGAGTCTGGGCAAGCACCGTCACTTGCTTGAAGAGCCCAAGCGGGTCGCCACTGATGGCTGTGACAGGGCCAAGCGAATAGCGGCCACGTCGCTGGCAAATGGTCTTGACTCGCCAGGTGACCCGCTCGCGTGGGCCAATGCTGGTGACATAGCCAGCGTGATGCCCTGGCAACGTGGATGAGTCGAGCACCTGCACCCAGAGCTTGGGAAGGCGTGAGTGATTCTCAAGGATGAGCTCCTCTTCCACGCGCTCGCCAACCTGAGCGTGCCCGCCAGGAGCGGTGCGGCGAAACACGAGCCCGCGCAACCCGATGGCACGCCAAAGGAGTGCGAAGAGGAGCGCGCCGGTGAGCACATAGGCGACAATGGAGAGTGGGTGCCAGCCGAAGCCGGCCGCCAGCGTCGCCGTGATGACGATCGTCGCGATCAGTTGCCAGGGACGCATGCGAGCACCGCCTTCCGCGCGAGCTAGCGATGCCCGTTGAGGCTCGCGGGACCAGCAGGCACACGAACACGCCCAAGCACATCATCGAGGATGGCGCTAGAGGTCACCCCGCGCACTCTGGCCGCTGGGGCGATGATGATGCGATGGGCCAGCACCGGCTTGACCAGTGCTTTCACGTCATCCACCCAGGCCGACGCGCGACCATCTAGCGCGGCCATCGCCTGGGCGCCATGAAAGAGCGCCAGCGAGCCACGCGGGCTTGCGCCCAGATAGACTTGGTCATGGTTGCGTGTCGCCGCGACGAGCTCGACGATATAGCGGCGAATCTCTTGCTTGACCTCGACTTCACGCACTATCGTAAAGGCCCGCATCAGGTCGTCCGCGCTCAGCACCTGCCCCAGCGTGTCGACGGGATTCTCGCGCTGCTGCCGCCCAAGAATCAAGACCTCTTCGTCTGCGTCGGGATAGCCCATGCGGATATTGAGCATGAAGCGGTCAAGCTGGGCCTCAGGAAGTGGGAAGGTGCCCTCATATTCGATAGGGTT
>DASWAC010000520.1:0-1979 GCA_036391335.1 Ktedonobacterales bacterium | reverse complement strand
ATGATAGTCAGAGTGCCCCGGTGTCCAGATGACTTGCCATGACTGGGTGCCCAATCGCAGCTTCCCCGTGGTCCGCAGCGCCGAGATGCCTTCGCGATGTGGCAGCCGCAGCACGCGCCGCATGCCCTGGTTGGTCGCCTCGTAGTGCTCCAGCCCGGCCTCCGGCATCCCGTTGGCCACATAGCTGGCCTTCAGCGCGGCGAAGAGCCCCTCTTCCTCATCCATGAGACCCCAGACACGATGCATATTGTCTGCCTCTCGCGGCAGCATATGCACCGGCGCGTTGGCCTCGCGCACCAGCGCGCCAGATTGCCCGATGTGGTCCGGGTGCGCATGCGTCAGGATGATCGCCGAGAGGTCACGCGGCTCCACGCCGATCGCCGCCAGGCCATCGCGCAGCGCCTCACGGTCCTCTTTCAGGCCAAGCCCGGCATCCACCAGGGTCCAGCCGCCCTTATCGTCGCGCAGCACATAGACATTGACCCAACGCAACGCAAAGGGAAGCGGCAGCTCGATGCGCCACACTCCCTCGCTGACCTCCTCGGGCATTCCATCATGTCGCCCGGCGTCCCCTCGCGCATCCCTGGCCGTTGCCATCTTCCTCTAGGTCCTTCCCGCTGTCGGTAACCTCACAAGCATATCCCCTGGCGCGCCAGATACGCTATACAGCCAGCTATTTGGGGAGCTTTACGGGTGGAATCCATCCGTGAGCCAGCGCGGCACTCAGCAGGCGCAGCCAGTCGTCGAGGGAAAGCATTTGCGGGCGCAGCGCGGGTTCGATGCTCGCGCCGGTTAGCCAGGCGCGCACGACCTCAGGCTCCACATGCAGCTGGCGGCTGAGACTGTTGTGAATCTGCTTGCGCTTCTCATGATAGGCGGCGTGAGCCAGGGCGAAGATGCCGTGCTTCTGCGCCGGGGTAACCTTGGGCTCGGCATAGGGCTGGATGCGTACCACGGCGGAGTCCACGCGCGGCGGCGGGAAGAATGCGCTCGCGGGCACCTGAGCTACCATGCGTGGCTCTCCATAGATGCGCACACTCAGGCTCAGCAGGCTCATGTCGCCGGGCTCCGCGACCATCCGCTGAGCGACCTCGCGCTGCACCATGGTCACCATGAGGGCGGGCGGCTGCGTGGCCTCGATGAAGTGCCGCAGGGCCATCGCGGTGATGTAGTAAGGCAGGTTCGCCACCAGCTTGTAGGGCACGCCCGCGAAGACCTTGGCCGGCACGACATCGAGCAGGTCGCCGCCCAACACCTCGACAGCCGGATACGTCGCCGTGGTCTCGCGCAGAACCGGCAGGATCTCGCGATCCACCTCGACGGCCACGACACGCCGCACACGGCTGGCGAGCTCCACCGTCAGCACGCCATGGCCCGCGCCAACCTCCAGCACGCTCTCATCCGGGGCAAGGTCCGCCGCCGCGATGATGGACTCGAGCGCCTCGCGGCTGATGAGCAGGTGCTGGCCCAGCGACTTCTGCGTGTGGCGAATGCCATAGCGCGCGAGCAGTGTCCGCAGCACCGTGGGATCCGTCAGATCGCGCCCGCGCCGTTCATCCTGTGCCACAGGTGTCCCTTTCCGCGTGAGTCCATCCCAGGCTATGGTAGCACGCTGGCGAGACACGGCCCCGCACGATCTCTGGCAGAAATCTCCCTTGTCAGGCGCGCCCTTCGCGTAGCATACTGACACTACCCCGGCAACGCGTCGGGGATATCCCCTCTGCCGAAAGGACTGTGCCATGGGCGACAAGAACCCTAAAAAGCGGCCCAAGCCAAAGGCCGATAAGAAGGCTACCGAAAAGAAATAGCCTTCGTGAGTCAACCTGGATGCACCACCCGGCCTCGTCGCAGTGAGCTATGCGCGGGGCCGCTTCTTCTGCGCATGACCCCTAGGTGCGTCGTGGCCGCCCCAGGCCCAGAGCGAAGGCGCAGCCGTTGGCCAGCATCAGCAGGACGAATGCGCCGGCCAGCGCGGTGGT
>DASWAC010000519.1:0-2647 GCA_036391335.1 Ktedonobacterales bacterium | reverse complement strand
TTTGGCGCGCTGCTGCTCACCGCGTGCGGGCTTCCTGCCGCGAGCACGCCCACGCCAACCGCCACGCCCCAGCCCACCGCGACCCCGACTCCCGCGCCGGGAACTTTCTATGTCACCACTGAGGATGGGGTCACGCTGAGTGTGAAGCCATTTGGCCAGGGGGCCACCGCGGTGGTCCTCTCGGCGGAAGACGACACCGAGGGGCTGGTGTGGGAGACCCTGGCCCAGCAGCTCGCCGCGCATGGCTACCTCGCGCTGACCTATGACTATCGGGGCGTGGGCGCCTCACAGGGCTTCTATGTGGCGGGCAAGGTAGACCAAGACGTGCGCGCCGTCATCAAGGCCGCCCGCGCGCGCGGGGCGACGCGCATCGTGCTGGTGGGCGCGAGCCTCGGCGGCCTGGTTACCGCGAAAGTCGCCCTGACCGAGCATCCCGTGGCGATGGTCATCCTCTCCGCGCCGATCTCCTTCGCGGGCTTCTCACTCACCGCCGACGATATGCGCGCCACGACATGGCCCAAGCTCGTGGTGGCCAGCCAGGGTGACGGCCAGTTCGCTCATGACGCCCAGCAGATCTATGACGGGATGCCTCAGCCAAAAGAGCTCAAGATCTATCCCGGCATCAGCCATGGCACGAATATCGTAGATCATCCGGCGACCCAGCCTGATTTCCTGGCGCGCTTCTTCGCCTTCATGGCGAGTTATGCCCCTGCCAACGGGTGAGCGCCGTGACCGCCGGCCTACCGGTAGATCGCCTGGAATTCCGGGAGCTCGCGCAAGCTGTCGAGATCGGTGTCCTGCTTCGACCAATCGGTGAGGTCGGGGGCGATGCGAAGCGCCTGGCCCACCGCCGCGATGGCCTCGGCGCTCTTGCCGTTGCGCGCATGATAGCATCCGGCATTGTAGAGGGTGACGGCATACTCACGTGAAGTCGTGCCATAGATCTCGCCGGTGAAGCGCGCGGAGTCGTCCACCACGGCAGCCCCAAGCTCGGGCTGGCCACGCTCGCGATAGAGCTGGCCATAGTGCTCGGCGGGATGCTCGACGAAATCGGCCCCAATGACCACCGAGATCGTCCTGTCGTCGGTCTGCCATGGGAATCGCCGGGCCTCCCCCAAATCCTGCGCGCTGAGGCGGCCCAACAACGTGCGCGTCTCGGCGTCTAGGCTAGCGGTCTTGGCCGCCACCGCATCCCAGGTGGCGTGCTGCCATTCGGTGAAGTTGCGCTCGTTCTGCGGCTGGAAATCCGTGCCACTCTCGGGCACCTCTCCCTCGCCGAGGGCGGCGCGCAGCATCTTCACAGTGCGAGTGCGCCAGTAATTCAGGTGCGCGACGTGATCTTTGGGCTGCCAGCCGGTCTCCGTGCCGACAGCCTCGCGCTCGGCCTGGCTCAGTGTGGCCACGAAGGCCTCATGGTCTGCCTTTCCATGGTCGAGCAGGGCCAGCAGCCGCTGATGAATGGTGTCAGATTGTGGTGTGGTCAAGAGGTGATCTCCTTGCGTGGTTCAAACTGCCCTCGCAAGGTAGCACAAATGTTCCTGCAGCGGCAAGTCAGCCTAACGCTGGCGATATCCCATTTGGGCGCGGCGCTCGCGCACCGCGGGATAATTCCCAAAGCCCTGAATCGCGTTGGTAGCCTGTCTCTGGATGAGTCTGAGCAGAGCATCCTGGGTGCTCTCCTGTCGGCTCTTCGCCAGGATGATCTTGATGCGCTTGCGGGGTCCAGCCTCGACCATATAGCCCTCCTCGACAATCTTCCCCACCTTTACGAAATAGACTCTCGTTGTTGTCGTCTTGCGGGTGGGATAGATCCAGTCGATGCTCTGCCAAAGAAGGGACTTCTTGAAGGGGAGGATCTGCTGCGTGAGCCCTTGAGGATCGGCAACCCAGAAGAGCAGATATTTGGCGGTGAAGCTGGCGCCGAAAAGGAGGGCGAAGAACCCCACGATGATAAACCAGGTGAGCAGGTTCGGATCGCCGTCGGTGACCGCGATGGCGACACATGCCCCTGCGGCGATGAGACCACAGATGAGCATGCCGATGGGTGAGCGCGAGAGGATGAGGTTACCCGGCGCGCGAAAAGCGCTTCGGGCGAGGGTGGTCCAGGCGAGGAAGATGAGCATGAGGGTGATGATGGCAATGCCTATGGCCAGCCAGATGAGCATCGTGGAATCCACGGGAGATGAGCCTTTCCTGAGCGAGGTGGTCGTGGACAAGGTGGCCTTCGCGGCTCAGTCTAGCTTGGCCATCTGTACCTGTCAAGCTGTGCTCCGCTCCCATGTGGCTGTCGCGCATCACGTTTGATCATCCGATATGCTATTGCTAGAGTGTGCCCGTCGTTGGAATCTTGCGGAGACGACTAAGGAGAACATCCGTTGACTTTCGATCTCAACGGCGCCACGCAGCAGGGAGCCTAGAGTGATGCGTCCGCGCCAGCTCGGAATCCCCGCCGCCCTGGTAGCTGAGCCTTCGAGTGGCTCGTACAGCCGCCTCCATCACTTCAGCTGACGCAAAGAAGAGCACGGCGCCGTGCCCCCCTCGCATGTCATCTAGCAGCAGGTGCCGCCGGTACCCCCACAGCAGGGGCAGTCACACGGCTCGTCGTCATACGCAATCATCGGGCATTCCTCCTGGCGCAGCGTCAAGG
>DASWAC010000518.1:0-14973 GCA_036391335.1 Ktedonobacterales bacterium | reverse complement strand
CTGCCCGCCAAATTGCGCCTTGCCACCCAGCGGCTGCTGCGTGATGAGGCTATAGGGGCCAGTCGAGCGGGCATGCACCTTGTCCTCGACGAGGTGAGCCAGCTTGAGCATATAGATGTAGCCCACAGTCACCGGCGCGTCGAACGCATCACCCGTGCGACCGTCGTAGAGCTGCACCTTGCCGGTGCGCGGCAGATTCGCGCGCTCCAGCCATTCCTCGATCTTTTCCTCTGGCGCGCCGTCAAAGACGGGCGACGCGACGCGCATGCCCAGCTCAGAGGCGGCCCACCCGAGGTGGGTCTCCATGATCTGGCCGATGTTCATGCGGTGCGGCACACCCAGCGGATTCAGGATGATATCGATCGGGGTGCCATCGGGGAGATACGGCATATCTTCCTCTGGCAGCACCCGGCTGATGACACCCTTATTGCCATGGCGACCGGCCATCTTGTCGCCGGCGCCGATCTTGCGCTTCTGCGCGATCGAGACGCGCACCATCTCTTGCACACCGGCCGAGAGCTCGTCGCCCTCGTCACGCGAGAAGCGCTTCACATCCACCACCTTGCCGCGCTCGCCGTGTGGCACACGCAGCGAGGTGTCTTTCACCTCTTTGGCCTTCTCACCAAAGATGGCGCGCAGCAGCTTCTCCTCAGCGGTCAGCTCGGTCTCGCCCTTTGGCGTGATCTTGCCGACGAGGATATCGCCAGGCCCGACCTCGGCGCCGATGTAGACGATGCCGCTCTCGTCGAGGTTGCGCAGCACGTCCTCACCCACATTGGGGATGTCACGCGTGATCTCCTCGGGGCCGAGCTTCGTCTCGCGGGCCTCGATCTCATGCTTCTCGATATGGATGCTGGTGAACATGTCTTCGCGCACCAGCCGCTCACTGATGAGGATGGCGTCCTCGAAGTTGCCACCTTCCCACACCATGAAGGCCACCAGCACGTTCTGGCCAAGCGCGAGCTCGCCATTTTCCGTGGAGGAGCTGTCAGCGATGGGGTCACCCTTGCGGACGCGGTCACCGCGATTGACGATGGGCCGCTGGTTGATGCAGGTGGCCTGGTTCGAGCGGACGAACTTGCGCAGCTTGTGCACATGCTCTGCCCCCTCGTCATCCACCAGCTTGATGGTGCTGCCGGTGACCGAGGTGATCTCGCCATCGGCCTCGGCCAGCACCACCTGGCCCGAGTCGAGCGCGACTTGCCGCTCGATGCCCGTGCCCACGATGGGCGCCTGTGGCCGCAGCAACGGCACCGCCTGGCGCTGCATATTCGCGCCCATGAGCGCGCGGTTCACGTCGTCGTGCTCGAGGAATGGGATCATGGCTGCCGCGACGCTGACCGTCTGGCGCGGCGAGACATCCATGAAATCAACCCGCGAGGGCGGCTCTTGCACGAAGTTGCCGGCGAAGCGTGAGAGCACGCGGGCATCCACGAAGTGGCCGTCCTCATCGAGGACCGCGTTGGCCTGCGCGATGATGAAGCGCTCTTCGTCGTCGGCAGTGAGGAACTCGACATCATTCGAGACCCAGGCGACGATGGAGATCATCTGGCCCTTGAGCTTGGCAAGGGTCTTGGCGACCTCCTCGCTGACCACCGTGCCGCCCGCGGCGACCACCTTGCCCTTGGCATCGGCCACGTCGCGCGCCAGTGTGCGGCCCAGCAGCTGAGCATCACCGACGCTCATCTCGTGATGCACCTTGCGATAGGGCGTCTCGAGGAAGCCGTAGGGGTTCACCTGCGAATAGGTCGCCATGTTGCCGATGAGGCCGATGTTCGGACCCTCAGGTGTCTCGATCGGGCAGATGCGGCCATAGTGCGAGTGGTGCACGTCGCGCACATCGAAGCCCGCGCGCTCACGCGAGAGGCCGCCAGGACCCAGCGCGGAGAGGCGGCGCTTGTGGCCGATCTCGGCGAGCGGGTTCGTCTGGTCCATGAACTGCGAGAGCTGGCTCCCACCAAAGAATTCCTTCATCGCGGCCACGACCGGCCGGATGTTGATGAGCGCGTTGGGCGAGGCCGTGCTGGGATCCTGTGCGATGGCCATGCGCTCCTTGATGACACGCTCCATGCGCAGCAGGCCCACGCGGAACTGCTGCTGGATCAGCTCGCCCACCGTGCGCACGCGACGGTTGCCCAGGTGGTCAATGTCGTCGGCGCGGCCCTGCCCGTTATCGAGCTGGATGAGCCGGCGCAGGATGGCGACAACGTCGTCCTGGGTGAGGGTGCGAATCGTCTGCGGAATCGCGAGATCGAGCTTGCGATTCAGCTTATAGCGACCCACATTGCCCATGTCGTAGCGACGTGGGGCATAGAACAGGTTGTAGACGAGATTGCGGGCGTTCTCGGCAGTCGCCGGATCGCCAGGACGCAGCTTGCTATAGAGCTCGATCAGCGCCTTCTCAGGGGTCTTCGCCGGATCTTTGTCGAGGGTGGTGCGGAAGAAGTGATGGTCACTCTCGGCGTCAACGTCGGCAAAGGCAGCCAGCAGACCCTCATCGGTGCGCAGGTCGGGCGTCGTGTCGGTACGACCGGGGTCGCGCTCGCCGACGGCGGCCATTGCCCGCAGCAGTGTCGTGATGGGCAGCTTGCGCTTGCGGTCGATCTTCACTGAGAGGATGTCTTTATTGCTGGTCTCGAACTCCAGCCAGGCGCCCCGGTTTGGGATCAGCTTCGCCGCATAGAGCGGACGCCCGGTGGTGGGATCCTCATCCGCGGTGAAATACACGCCGGGGGAGCGCACGAGCTGGCTGACGACCACACGCTCGGCGCCATTGATGATGAAGGTGCCCTCCGCCGTCATGAGCGGAAACTCGCCCATGAAGATGCGCTTCTCCTGAATCTCGCCGGACTCCTTATGAGTCAGCCGGGCAGTCACATAGAGCGGCGCCGCGTAGGTCGCATCGCGATCACGGCACTCCTCTTCAGAATATTTCGGCGCCTCGAAGGCGTCATCGGGCACTACGAATTCGAGTCTGAGGTTCTTCGTGGTAAAGTCTTCGATCGGCGAGATCTCCGCGAAAAGCTCGCGGATGCCCTCGCGGGTGAACCACTGGAACGAGTCTACCTGCACCTGGATCAGGCTCGGCATCGGAAGAATGTCAGGAATCCGGGCGAAGCTCACACGCTCGGGGAGGGAGGCAGGATTACTCAATGCCATGCGCGACGGTTCTCCTCTCACCACCATAAAAAATTCGCAACATCGGGGCTGAGTGCGCTGCGCGGCGGCTGCTGTGTCACGGCTCACACCGGGTGATCATCACGCGCCCGAGGGCGCGGCGCGGTCACTGGCACGTCAGTACCATCCCAGTCATCATGCGGGTTTTGCCGCCTGCTCAGGCAGGCTGTGGCAGAGTGAGCGACGGAGGGGGATGCACCCCCTTGGCAAGGTGTGGTAGCATTGGCAAAGAGCTTGGCCGATTGGCGAGGCGCCGGCACACGCCAGACGCAGGAGACGCCAAGGCACGCGAGACGCCGAAGAGCTCATCACTGACGCGCGCGAATGTGAAATGCTCGTGAAAAGCACACGCGAAAATGCCTGCCTTCCCCTATCCGGGGACGCAAGCACACACGACACATGACGCGAAAGGGATGATATAAGCGCTCAACAGCCCTCGCAGCTGGGTAGGGGAATGCCGAATACTACACGTGACCGCCATCACTTCACTGTTGCCCCCGGAAGTGATCGCGCCACCTTCTACGCCGCCGCACGCCCTCCCTCACAGGGCGCAAAGAGACCCGCAGACAGAGATGATATCACTCTGTTAGTACGCATGTCAAGGGGTTTGGGTTACAGAGTAGGCCCTACCTATCCATCAGCTAGCTCCCCATCAGCCAAAACTGATGCCACCCACTGCGGCGATCTCGGCTGGTGAGGCGACCGGCAGATTGGGCAGCAGGGCATGCGCGGTGGGCTCCGCCGCCATCAGCACGCCCCAGCGCCACACATAGGCACCATAGAACTTCGTAGTCGAGCCTGCCCGCACGTTGAACGCGCAGCCGGTGCCGTTGGCAGTGATGTCATCAGGGCTGTGGCTGCCGATCTGCAGTGAGCCTTGACTCAGCCCAATGGCGGCTAGCGCGGTGCTGAGCGCGTCGGATCCCCCGTTGCACTCGTTACTCTCCACCTGTTGCGTGATGCTGCCACCGATTGTGGCATCGTCTCTGATTTGCCAAGCTCCGCCGTTGTAGACCAGATCGACCTGCAACAAGAGATTGGTATTCCAAGTAGATGCGGCGATCACGCCACCTGAGGCGGCATGAAAGACCCAGCGGGTGGCCAGCGGCGCTTCCGCCCTCCACAGGCCCGGCGGGATGCTCGCGCCCGCGTTGCCTTGATCCGGCATGATGAATTGGCCTGGACAGGCGAGCACGGTACACGGTCCGGCATAGGAGGTGGGGGGAAGAACGAAGGCCTGCTTCACCGCAGTCACCTGCCTCGATGCGCGCGCGCTGGCGATGCGACCGGCGTCGATCAAGCCAAGGCCCGTGGCGATGTGGTCACCGGCGGGCACGGGAAAGCTGATCTGTGTTGCGGCGACCTTCGTGTCAATGGCGCTTTCCACCGGTTGGGGCATGCCTGGAGGCAGATCGCTCCCGGTGAGCCCAAAGCCGAGAGAGCCGTTGGTTGCTGTCACCCCATTGAGCTGGATTGGTGGCTTCGCGACACTGACACCGCAGCGCGCTTGGTCGCCGGGAGCTATGCTCGCGCCGACAGTCGGCCCCCACGCGATATGGCAGGTGCGGTCACCGAAGGGCGCCGCTGAATAGACGATGGTGTTCTGCCCCACGGCGAGGTGTACGATGAGCGGTGGGCTGCCGTCGAGGACCTTCCCGTTGAGGATCACCTTGCCGGCGCTATAGTTGCTCACGATGAGCAGCTCACTGCCATTGATGTCGCCTGTGGCTCCGGTCTGGTGTGGCGCATGCGCACGCAGATAGAGGAACGTGCCACTGCCCGCCAGCCCCAGCAGCGCGAGCACACTGAGCAGCGACCACACGACGCGGCGTGGGGAGGCTGAAGCGCTGCCGGCGAGCCTGGTGCGTGTCGAGGCGCCCTTGGTCGCGGCGGTGCGCGATTCGGCGCTGCGTGTCTCGGCAGTCCGTGCCGCCTCGGTCGCGGCGGCTTGCTCGGCCATATGGCTCACAGCGAGCTCGTGCAGGGCTTCGAGGCGTCGCTGCTGGTCTTGGTCTAGTGACATGTCGAATCGTCTCCCCGGCACGACGCTTCAGGCAGCGGGCTACACCGTGCCAACGAGTGGATTCTAGCAAAGGCTGAGAAGCCTGGCAAGCGGACGAGGTAGTCACTGGTGGGCACATGAGAGAGTACGGCGCGGGGAGGCCTACTTCTCTCCACCCGTCGTGGGCGGGGGGCGCCGAGGTGACCTTATACGCCGCCTGCCCTGGCGGACCGGTCGCTTTGGCGGCTGAAGCCGGGACTGCTGGCGGCGCGCATCGCGTCGGGCGATGAGATCGGCGGCGCGACGGACCACGATGGCTTCATTCTCATGTGTGAGCGTAGCCAGCGCGTGCTCGATGGGAAACCAGGCAACCTCGTCATATTCGTGGTCGTGCAGCGAGAGATCGCCACCGGTGGGCTCCATCAGATAGTGGCGTACCCGCTTCTGAATGCGGGCATTGGCGGTGAGGAAGGTATAGGCGATGGTTCCCAGGCTCCCGGTGATGCGTGGGATGATGCCCGTCTCCTCTTGCACCTCACGCAGCGCTGTGGCCTGCGGCGCCTCGCCTGGCTGCGGCGTGCCCTTCGGCAGCGCCCAGAGGCTGCGGTCCATCCTGCCGACCAGAAGCACCTCGACCACCACCTCCGCGCCATGCTGCCTGCGACGCCAGACTACCCCGCCGGCGGAAAAGGCGCGCACGACCGGCAGCCTCGGCGCCCGTGGCGAGGGCTGGCGAGGTCGCCTCGGTTGAGACTTCGTGGTCATGAGCGCCGCTTTCCCTTATTGCGCGCGCCCACCCTGCGCCGACTTCTCGCGACCGGAGCGCAGGATCTTGAGCAGATACTGCTCGGAGTTCACGTAGTAAGGATTCCGCTTGATGTATTTGCCCACCACCGAGAGAGGGTGCAGCTTGAGGAGCTCGACCACCAGCCCACCGGGAAGGGCAGCGTAGTCATAGTGCATGATGGCGACGATGGGGGCATTCTGGAAGGTAAAGACCGCATCGGCGGCGGCCTCGTACTTCAGCACGGCCTGATATTTGGCGCCGGTATCAGGGTTGGTGTCATCTTTGGTGAGCCAAGTCATATCAATGGCGATGCGCACGGCCTTCCAGCCTTCGCGAAGCGCCTGCGCGATGAAGGTCTGGTGCGTCGAGAGCAGGTGATAGGGATCAAAGCGGCCATTGTCGAGCAGGTCGGTGGGGTCTTCGATAAAGACGAGCTGGCTACTCTTTTCCAGCGCCGCGACATCAATCTCCTGCTTGGCGAGCAGCTGGCGGAGCTCTTCGACGGAAGCGGGCGAGGCGGCGAAGAGGCACTTCTCGTTCGAGGGCAGGCCCACCTCGAAGAGGCGCGCGGTGACCCCGGTGATCTCGGCCACCCGGTTATACAGATGAGGGATGTGTGAGCCGGGTGGCACGCGCTCGGTCCTGCCTTCGACGCTCAAGTCCATTGTGGTTCCTCCGTATGCGAAGAGTACGTCTGCCAGGCCGCGTGCCGCGAGATCGCGTGAGAGCTGCTCCCACGCCACGCGTCGTCTCGTGTCTGACTTGCCCACGAGCACCGCGCGCCTCTCGCCATGATGACGGAATGATACGAGGCGGCCAGCCGTAGAATTGCTCAGGAGCGGCGATCCCGCTCTCACGTGTGTTCCGGTGGGGGAGTATACCTGTGTGACCTATGGTATGTCAAGTGAAGCGAGCGCTCAAGTGCCCATAATATCAGGCATGGAGCCGCATCGTGATGCAGCCATCACACGGCGCTCGCTCGCCCGCTGTGCGTGACCCATCCGGGGACCCTGAGGAGCAGACGAACGGGAGTGAGCGCCACCCCTCTCTATGCCTGGTTGCGCAGTGTCGGGAAGAGGATGACCTCGCGGATGGAATCCTGGTTGGTCAAGAGCATGGTGAGCCGCTCGATGCCGCCGCCAAATCCGCCAGTGGGTGGCATGCCGGTCTCGAGCGCCTCGATGAAATCCTCGTCGAACTTCTGGGTCTCGGCGTCACCACGCGCGCTCTGCCGCGCCTGGTCCTCGAAGCGACTCCTCTGGTCGAGTGGATCGTTGAGCTCGGTGAAGGCCTTGCCAAGCTCCAGCCCGCCAGCAAACGCCTGGAACGCCTCGACGGTGTCCTCGGTGTTGGGCTTGCGCTTCGCCAGAGGCAGCAGATCGAGCGGATAGTCATAGACGATGACCGGGCCGGCGATCTTCGGCGCGGGCCCCTTGAGCACGATACCCTGCAGGTTGTCCACCAGCTTGCCACGTCCCAGCTTGGGATCCACCTCGTGGCCTGCGGCCTTCATCGCGGCGGCCAGCGAGTCGCGGGTGGGGTGCGCCGCGATATTGATGCCGGTGTGCTCGGCGATCGCGTCGCGCAGGGTGATCCGCTGCCAGGGTGGGGCCATGTCGAGCGGGATGCCCAGGTATTCGAGCTTGGTGGTGCCCAGCACGAAGGCCGTGACCTCCGAATAGAGCTCCTCGACCAGACGCATCATGCCGGTGTAGTCCGCGTAGGCCTGATAGCACTCCATCATGGTGAACTCAGGATTATGGCTGCGGTCAATGCCCTCGTTGCGGAAGCAGCGGCCAATCTCATAGACGCGCTCCATCCCACCGACCACTAGGCGCTTGAGATAGAGCTCCGGCGCGATGCGCAGGAACATATCTTGATCGAGGGCGTTGTGGTGTGTGATGAACGGGCGTGCCGACGCCCCGCCATAGAGCGGCTGCAGCAGCGGCGTCTCGACCTCGACGAAGTCGTGATTGTCGAGATAGCGTCGCATGGCGCGCAGGATCCGCGCGCGGCCAATATACACCGGCAACTGGGTCTCGCGATTGGCGATCAGGTCCAGATAACGCTTGCGATAGCGCACCTCATCGTCGCTGAGCTTGAGCGCGCCCTCGGCGCCCTTCGCGGGCAGCGGCAGCAGCGCCTTGGCCAGCAGGCGGAAGCTCGCCACGTGGATCGTCT
Source organism: Ktedonobacterales bacterium (assembly GCA_036391335.1). Lineage (GTDB taxonomy): Bacteria > Chloroflexota > Ktedonobacteria > Ktedonobacterales > JADMIN01 > DASWAC01. The sequence continues at coordinate 6,826 of DASWAC010000518.1, read as the reverse complement.
TCTCACCGGTGCGCGTGGTGAAAAGGGTGCCGGTAGCCTCGATGAAGTCGCCCAGGTCGAGCTTCTTCAGCACGAGCTTGGCCTCATCGCTCAGCTCACTGCTCTTGTAATAGAGCTGGATGCGGCCGGAGACATCTTCGATATGGACAAAGGTTGACTTGCCCATCTCGTTCAGGCGCATCATGCGCCCGGTCACAGTGATCGGCTTGTCTAGCAGCTCGTCATAGTGCGCCAGGGCGTCGGCGGCCAGGGTGTCGCGCGCGGCAGTGGTGGGATACGGGTCCACGCCGCTCGCGCGCAGGGCGTCTAGCTTCTCGATGCGATAGACTCGCTCATCTGACATGGGGTCGTGCTCGATTCACTAAGGAAGTGGGCAGGGCGCTGCGCCCTCACTCACCCGCAGGGCATGGGATTGAGGTAAGGGCTAGAGTCATTCGCTCAGCTTGCTTTTGGCCAGCGCCAGGCGCCGCAGCACGCGCTCACGGCCCATGACTTCCAGCATCTCTGGCAGGCCGGGTGTCTCTTTGCGCCCACTCAGCGCGACACGCACCATCATGAAGAGTGGCCCCCGGTCGGGCACAATGGAGCCGTCGGCCTTGGTGCGGGTGAAGCCCTCATCGTTGACGATGCGGTCGAGCGTCGCCAGCAGCGCCTCGTGCGACCAGTCGTCCTGCTTGTCGAGCGTGACGGTCAGGGCGTCCAGCCCATGAAGGGCGTGTGTCCGGTCGAGTCCTTTGCCCAGCAGCATCTCCGCGGGATACTCGGTGGGATCCACGAAGAAGAAGCTGGTGAGCTGCGGGATGTCGCCCAGCGTGCGCAGGCGCTCTTGGTCCAGCGCGATGACCCGCGCGGCATCGTCGCGATCCAGCGTCTCGGCTGCGTCGCCTAGCCCTTCGCGCAGGAATGGCATGGCGCGCTCCACCAGCTCTGCCGTCGGCATGTTGCGGATGTAGAGCGCGTTCATGGATTCCAGGCGTGTCATGTCAAAGATGGAGGGTGACGGGCTGATGCGGTCAATGCTGAAGGCCTTTACCAGCTCGTCCAGTGTGAACATCTCACGCTCGCCATCGAAGGACCAGCCCAGCAGCGCGAGGTAATTTGTGATCGCCTCGGGCAGATAGCCCTTCTCGCGATAGACCAGCACCGGCTCGGCGCCATGTCGCTTCGAGAGCTTGCTGCGATCGGGCGCCAGCACCAGCCCGACGTGCACATAGATGGGGTCTTCCCAGCCGAAGGCGCGATAGACCTGGGTATAGCGCGGGGTGCTCGGCAGGAACTCCTCGCCGCGCAGCACATGGGTGATCTGCATCAGGTGGTCATCTACGATGTTGGCGAAGTTATAGGTGGGGAAGCCATCGGACTTCAGCAGCACCATGTCGTCGAGCGTGGAGTTCTTCACGGTGATGGGACCCCGCACGTAGTCCGTGAAAGTCGTCTCGCCCTCCAGAGGCGCGGCAAAGCGGATCACCGGCTTGATGCCCGCGTCTTCCTGCTCCTTGCGCTCCGCGTCGGTCAGAAAGCGGCACCGGCGATCATACCCTGTGGGCTGCTTGCGGGCCTCCTGCTCTTTGCGGAGAGCCTCCAGGCGCTGCGGCGAGCAATAGCAGGTGTAGGCATGCCCGTGCTCCACCAGCCAGGCGGCATGCTTGGCATAGATGCCCAGCCGCTCAGACTGCTGATAGGGACCGAATTTGCCGCCCTTATCGGGACCCTCATCCCATTCGAGGCCGAGCCAGCGGAGGGATTCCATGGTGTATTCGATGGAGCCCTCGACCTTGCGTGTCTGGTCGGTATCTTCGATCCTCAGGAGGAACTGGCCTCCTGTGTGCCTCGCCAGCAGCCACGCGAAAAGGGCGGTGCGAAAGCTGCCAATGTGCAGGAATCCCGTCGGGCTTGGCGCGAAGCGCGTGCGCGCCGGTGTTGTGGACGCTGCCACGGTGTCTTACCTCCTTGCCGGCAGGGTATTCGCGCCCGGTGAGGAAACAGCCGTCCTCATACGCCCAGCGCGGATGCCAGTGCATGCGACCACTGGCCCTGCGAGCAACAGTCGGCTCAAAGCATATCACATCGAGTGGCAATGAGGCAGCGTGCGGCGAGCAGGGGCATGCGGGCGGACGCGTGCCGTGGTGTGGCTATCCTCCGGCGCACGCGCACAACCACATACGCTATACTGACTCAGCACGGCGATACTCTGAGCCACAGGAGACTCACCCCATATGTCAGACCCCACACAGCCCCAGGCGGACCTGCCCGTCGTCTTCCTGCTGGACTGCGATAACACGCTGCTCGACAATGATGGCATGAAGGCCGCGATGGATGTCGGGTTGGTGGATGCGCTCGGCATCGGTGGCGCGCGCGAGTTCTGGCAGACGTATGAGCGGGTACGCGCCGAGTTCGGCGTGGTGGACCTCCCGCTCACCTTCGACTGGTTCACCCACGGCAAAGAAGACACCGCGTTGGGGCAGCGTGTCACCGCCATCATCATGGATTTCCCCTTCGCCGAATATGTCTTCCCCGGCGCTCAGCGAGCGCTCGCGCACCTGCACACCCTCGGCACGCCGGTCATCGTCTCGGATGGCGACACCACCTTCCAGCCTCGCAAGCTCGCCGAGAGCGGCCTGGCGCGCGCCGTCGGCTGGCAGGCCATCGTCTATGTGCACAAAGAAACCCAGCTGGATGAGATCATGCGGCGCTGGCCCGCGCGCTATTACGTCATGGTGGATGACAAGCCCCGCATCCTCACCGCCACCAAGCTCGCCTATCCCGACCGCTTCGTCACCGTGCAGATCCGGCAGGGTCACTATGCGGCGCAAGAAGTCACCACCCCACCGGATATCAGCCTGGGCGGCATCGGAGAGCTTGTCGACCTCAGCCTCGCCGACTTCGAGCGCCACCTGCGCCGGTGAATGTCGCGTCGCCGCAAGTGAGTGAGTGGGATAGAGAGCATGCGATGGAATTTCACCTGCGACCGATGCGCTGGCGTGACCTGCCGGGCATCGCACGCTGGCGATATCCCAACGAATATGCCATCTATGACACGAGCCTGGCCGAGCTGGCCGGCGGCCTCCTGGCCCAATTTATCGTCATGCCTTCCGTCGGCCGTGTCTATTACACGGTGACGGATGAGCACAGCCAGATCGTCGGCATCTTCTCCATCTATCGCCGTGGCGCGGATACGGTGGAGATCGGGCTGGGTCTGCGACCGGACCTCACCGGGCAGGGAGCGGGGCTGGCGTTCGTGCGCGCGGGCATGGACTATGCGCGTGAGCACTACCACCCCCGCCTCTTTCGCCTCTATGTGCTCGCATGGAACCAGCGTGCCATCCGCGTCTATGTGGCGGCGGGCTTCCATGTGGTGGGCAACCTGCCCCGCGGACTGGCCGGCAGGGTGGAGATGGAATGCGATGCCTGAGGGGGGCTCTGGGCCTCAAGCGATGCCTAACACGCTGGCCACCAGCGAGAGCGCCAGCAGCGCCGCCATGACGCCACTCGCCAGCCACGCCTGACCGCGCCCAGCCTGGGGAGGCGTGCCGGTGCGCGCGATCGCAGAGGCGAGGTAGAGCGCCGCGCCGCCGACGACCAGTGTGGCCTCCAGGGCGATGCTGATGGCGGGGGCATTCCACAGGCCGAAGCCGAGGAAGGGAAGGTTGCCCAGGTTTCCCGGCAGCAGTGGCAGATCGGGCCGATGCACGATGAGATCGAGCAGCCAGTGGCTGAAGACCGTGCCGCCAACTAGCAGCCCACCGTGGCGGCCCCACCAGCGTGAGGCCAGCGCCCCTGCCGCCAGCGCGATGAGCAGCGCGCCGACCAGCGAGTGGCTATAGTACGCGTGAATCCATCCCTGCCCATAGCCCGTGGCGCCGCCGAATGATTCCACCTTAGGGATGAGCAGCAGCGCGAAAAAGACATCGAGCAGCTGCGTGCTCAGCATCAGCGCCCACAGTGGCACATCGGGCCGGCGCGCCTCAGTCTCTGCGCGCGGCGCCCTGCCGGTGAGCACGTCTATGGCCTTGATGCCAGCCGCCACGCCAAAGTGTCCCGAGAACATCTACTTGCCCTCCTTTTTCACTGGCGAGCTGAGGCGGGCATCCAGCCAGCCGCACAGCCCGATGAACAACAGCAAGAACAGGATGAAGCTCATTGCCATACCTCCTTTCTGTGGGGTCGCAATCAGGGGATGTCATTGCCGAGGGCATAGACGAGGATCTGGTTCACCACGACGACCACCGCGAAGATCCAGCCGAGTCGCGACTGCCCCGCGAAACCGAGGCCCACCGCCGCTGCGCCGAACACCAGCGCTTGCCCAAGTGGGCGCACCCAGCCAGGTCCCCGCACGGCGGCTCTTGGCGCGATGAAGAGCCCCCAGAGCACGGCCGCGAGCACCGGCACGCCGATCCCGAGGAGCCACTTGAGGGCGGTGTTTGGCCCCACCGTGAAGCCCCAGTAGCCCAGCGCGCCGAGCGCAGCGAGCTCCAGCAGAAAGGCCGCCGCCAGATTGACGTATTTGATGCCGGTGAGCATCATGGGAGTCACCTCACTTTCTTGACGCTGTTTGCGTCTGGATAACTAACGTAGATAGTTATAATGCTAACAATATTAGTTTGTCAAGATATCGCGTCTCGTGGCGCTGCCTTGCCACTTTCTGGTCATCATCTCGCAGGCTTCGCTATAGTCCCCTTGCCAGGTAGTCGTCCCGTGCTCACCAGAGAAGAGGTCACATGTCCGACTTCGATACTCAGCTCGACAACTATATGGAGATCATTCTCCGTGTCGGCCTGAATCTGCAGCCAGGGCAGACCCTGCGCATCGGCGCGGGCGGTGGTGTCGCGCTGGACCACGCCGCTCAGGTGCGCCAGCTCGCCCGCAAGGCCTATGACCTTGGCGCAGGCAATGTGCAGGTCACCTGGCGCGACCTCGAAACGCAGCGGATGTGGTTCGAGCGCGCATCCGCGCAGGCGCTAGAGTCCTTCTCATCGGCGCAGGTGCAGGTCGAGCAAGAGCTCATTGACCAGCACGCCGCCATGGCCAGTCTGGCGGGCGCGGACCCAGACGCCTTCGCGACTGTGGATGCGGCGCGCATGGGCGTTGCCATGAAGGCGCAGGGCATTGCCATGCGACCCGTCTCCGCGCAGATCATGGCGGGCCGCGTGCCGTGGGTCGTCGCGGCTATGGCAAGCCCCGGCTGGGCGCACAAGGTCTTTCCCGACAAGACCCCGGATGAGGCGCTGAGCGCGCTGTGGGCATACATTTTCCACGCCGTCCGCGCCGACACCCCGGACCCCATCGCCGCCTGGCGCACCCACGTGGATCAGCTCAGCACGCGCGTCGCCGCGCTCGACCGCCATCACTTCGCAGGCCTTCGCTATCGGGGCCCCGGCACAGATCTCACCATCGTTTTGCCTGCCAAGCACCGTTGGATTGGCGGCGGTGGGAAAGATAGTCGTGGGATTCCATTCGTTCCCAACATTCCCACCGAAGAGGTCTTCTCACTGCCGCAGCGCGACGGTGTCTATGGCACGGTGCGCGGGACGATGCCGGTGCTGCTGCGTGGCACAGTGGTTGATGGCATCGCCATGCGCTTCGAGGCGGGCCGTGTCGTCGAGTATGCCGCGACGCAGGGTCAAGAGGCGCTGAAGGGGCTGATCGAGACTGACGAAGGCTCGCGCTATCTGGGTGAGGTCGCCCTGGTGACCGACGACTCTCCCACTTTCGCGACGTTCCCACTCTACAGCACCCTCTTCGATGAGAACGTCACCTGTCACATCGCGCTCGGCAAGGCCTATGCCGCCTGCCTGCAGGATGGCGATCTCATGTCCGTCGAACAGCTCGCCGCCGAGGGGGCCAACGACAGTGCCGCGCACTGGGACTTCATGATTGGCAGCCCGGAGCTAGAGATCGATGGCGAGACGGCCGATGGCCAGCTCGTGCCGATCATCCGCAACGGCGCGTGGCGGCTGGGGTGATCATTGGAGGCGGTTCCAAAACGCCGTGCACTGGAATGTCGTGGTAAGGCGGGCATATAGACCCACTCACTTAGATGAGTACTGCCAACTTAGGAGTGAACCCATGACATCTCAGTCTTTTGACCCCTCTCAAGAAGTGAGTGGGGAGCAGAGAAACAAAACACTTCAAGAGCTTGAAGGGGAAGATTGGGGAGAGCCTCCTTTTCCCTCCCACCTTGTCACCACTTGCCATGCTCTCCGACGAAAACCGCTCCGCGATTTTACGGTCGAGGACCTCCGAATCATGATTGGGCAGAATATCGGTCTCACCCATCTGATACCTCTGGCCATTGAACAACTGCAACGTGATCCCCTCGTTGCCGGGGACTATTATCCAGGCGACCTCCTTGCTGCTGTGCTTCGGGTCGAATCCAGTTTCTGGCATGAGCAGCCTCATTCACGACAAGCCGTGCAAGAGATTGTCGATCAGTTGAGTCCTTTTCCAGAAAGCCTTCACCTTCCAAAAGTCCTTCAAAAAAGCCTTCATCAAGCTCTCCTGGCTTTCCAGCATCCCTAAGCACTCCACGATCAGTGACCCATTAGGGGCAAGTCGTAGCGGAGAGGCGTATGCCCTTTGGCAAGTGCCTCGCTGGCGTTTCGAAACGGGCGATAGCGCTCTCGGCCGCGAGACTCCCTCGTCACGCGCCCGCCATGCCCGCCTGTGGCGAGAGCGGCATCACCGTGGCGGGGATGCTCGTCGGGGCCGTGCGCGGCGAGAGATGGTGCACGATGAGCGCGCCCGAGAGATAGGTCGTCAGACCGAGCCAGAAGAGGATGCCAGTGCGCAGAAAGATGACGATGGTCATCAGGTGCGGATCGTGCTG
>DASWAC010000517.1:0-6395 GCA_036391335.1 Ktedonobacterales bacterium | reverse complement strand
CTCGCGGGCATGAAGTTCCATCCGGGCGTCCAGGCGTTCTATCCCAACGACCCGCGGTTTCGTCCCCTTTTCGAGAAGATCACCGCGCTGGGCATCCCGGCGCTCTTCCACACCGGCACGAATGGCCTTGGCGCGGGCATGCCCGGTGGTGGCGGTATCAAGCTGGACTATACTCGCCCAATTTATCTCGACAGCCTGGCCGCGGATTTCCCGGAGCTGACCATCATCGGGGCGCATCCCTCGTGGCCGTGGGAGCAAGAGATGATCGCCATTCTCCAGCACAAGCCAAATGTCTACAACGACCTCTCTGGCTGGTCACCACGCTTCATCCCACCTGCTTTGCTCACCGAGGCCGCCGGGCGTCTCAATCACAAATTCCTCTTCGGCTCAGACTATCCCTTCATCACCGTGGAGCGCTGGCTCAACGACTTCGCGAAGCTCGACGGGTGGACCGATCAGGCCCGGGCGAATGTGCTGTGGCGCAACGGGCAGCGGCTACTCGCTCACACCGCCGTGGGGGCGCTGCGATTTGGGTGACTGGCTGCGCGGCGAGATGCCCCAGGTGGATGGCAGGATGTAGAGCAGCGAGATGACGATGCTGAGCGCGATGCTCACGAGCGGATTGAGCAATGCCACCAGCGCCGCCACGCCATAGAGCACGACACCCATGGAAGAGCGCCAGAAGGGTATCCGCGCACTACCGGCGGCCTCCTGACGCATCAGCTTCCCCGGTCCGCTGGCGTAGACGTAGAGGCCGGTGAAGCACACCGCCAGCAGCACATAGGTGCCGCCATAGATCAGCGTCGCCGTGTTTCCCGCTGGCTGCAGGATGTATTCCGCCACGAGCGCAGTGGGGAACGGCACGAATGCGATGAGCATCAGCAGCATGCCATTGAGGATGGCAAAGGTACGGTCACCGTGCGCGAGCAAGGCGAAGAAGTCGTGATGGTTGAGCCACATGATAAGGATGAAGAGGAAGCTTCCGATGTAGGCGATGAAGAAAGGCCACTGGCCGCCGAGCTTCTGCCAGAGGTCGGGGTTCCCTGTCGCATCCGCGGGGACGTGCAGCGTGAGCACCAGCAGCGTGATGGCAATCGCGAAGACCCCGTCGCTAAAGGCTTCGAGGCGCGCGAGGTCCCGATGCGATGTCTCTTGCATGTGGCGCTCCTGTCTTGTGGCGTGGTCTGCGAGAGAGTATAGACGCTCGCGTTGCCCGCACGCGACGGCAATGTGGGCAGCTAGCCAGATGGAGGGTATGCCAACCGCCCCATCGCGATATTTGTGCTACAGCTGTTCCACGCCTTCTACAATCATCTCAAGAGCTTCTTCTCACGGCCAGTTACGCTGCTCTCTAGCCAGAGAGAGGTGCCAAGCGGAGAGAAATGTAAAGCATGCCTACGATTCGACTAGAAACGCCTATTGAGGCTTCGCCTGAGCGGTGTTTCGATCTGTCACTCAGCGTTGACGTGCATCACCACTCGGTCGCGCACACCCACGAGCGTCCGATTGCTGGTGTGACTTCAGGCATGATGAGACTTGGTGATACCGTGACCTGGGAGGCGGTGCATTTTGGCATCAAACAACATCTGACTTCAAAAATTACTGCCTACGAACGGCCATATCGTTTTACCGATGAAATGATCCAAGGAGCCTTTCAGGAAATGGTACATATTCATGAGTTTATTCCTCAGTCACGTGGGACGCTCATGATTGACGTGTTTACGTTCTCTGCTCCCTTAGGCATCCTTGGGAGGTTGGCTGAGACGATGATGCTCACACGCTACATGAGAGGCCTGCTGCTTACTCGAAACAGGTACTTGAAACAGGTCGCTGAGGCGGGTACTGATGCTGCGCTTCTTTAGGCATCGCCCTGAAGCCCTCTGCAGCGATAGAGGCGCAGGCGACGTGCACAGGTGCGCATGCTGGCCAGGCACGGCGAGCTCCGCCTCACATCTGCCGCCGAAGGATGCGCCTCACGCGCCGCCTGGCGGCTCTGCCCGCTCGATCATCGTGCCAGCGCCCGCGTCGGTCAGTAGCTCGCGGATGAGCACATGCGGCTCATGCCCGTTGACAATATGCACGCGCGTGGTCGTGTCTAGCGCTCGCAGGCACGCCTCAGCCTTGGGAATCATCCCGCCCGCGATGGTGCCGTCAGCGATCAGGTCACGCGTCTGCGCATCGGTGAGCACAGAGAGCAATGCGCCGTCCGTGCCCATGATGCCAGCCACGTCGCTGAGATAGACGAGCTTGGCGGCGTGCAGGCCGCGCGCCAGGTCAGCGGCAGCGTCGTCGCCGTTGATGTTGAGCACCGCGCCGTCGTCGCCCAGGCCCAGTGGCGCGATCACCGGGATGTAGCCCGCATTGCTCAGCGCCTCCACCGGCCCGGGGTCAACTTGGGTGATCGTGCCGACGTAGCCGAGGTCCGGCTCCGCCTGGCGCGCGCGTAGCAGCCCGCCATCGAGTCCGGTGAGGCCCACCGCGCGCCCACCGAGCCCGCCGATGATGCGCACCAGCTCGCCATTGACCTTGCCGCCCAGCACCATGCGCACCACATCGAGAGTCGCCTCATCCGTCGCGCGCAGGCCGCGCATGAAGCGCGTGGGCAGCCCCAGCCGCTGGAGCATCTCGTTGATGTCAGGTCCGCCGCCATGCACCAGGACCGGCCGCGCGCCCAGCCCGGCGAGCCAGATGATGTCTTCGAGGGCGTCTCGCTGATTCTCCAGCGCGCTGCCACCCAGCTTGATGACGAGAGTTCGTCCGCGCAGCGCCTCGATGTAGGGCTGAGCCTCTTTGAGCACCTGGGCGATCAGCTCGTGATGCGCCACGCTGCTGGCCTCAGCAAGCTCGCGCACGCTGGCCATGGAGTCTGTCATCTCAGGGATACACTCCTTCGCGGGGCAGGCCCAGCGCCTCGGGTAGGCCATGCATGATATTTGCGGATTGAATCGCCTGACCCGCCGCGCCTTTCACCAGATTATCGAGCGCGCTGATGACGATGAGTCGCTGGCTGTGCGGCTCGATGATGGGCATGACCATGCACAAGTTTGAGCCAAGAGTCCACTTGGTGTGCGGTGGCTGGTTGACCACACGCACGAAGGGCTCATCCGCGTAGGCGTCGTGGTATGCCGCTGTCACCTGCTCGGCGGTGACGCCAGGGCGCAAGGTGGCATAGCATGTGGCAAGGATGCCGCGTGTCATGGGAACCAGGTGCGGCGTGAAGGTCAGCCGTGGCGTGGTGCCGGTCTCCTGGTGGATGCACTGCATGATCTCAGGCCAGTGCCGGTGGCCGGTGACGCCATAGGCCGTGATGTCTTCATTGACCTCGGAGAAGTGACTGGTGAGTCTGAGCGTGCGGCCCGCGCCGCTCACGCCGGACTTCGCGTCCACGATCACGTCTGGCTCGATGAGGTCCGCCCGCAAGGCTGGCAGCACGGCCAGCAGCGTCGCCGTGGGATAGCATCCCGGGCAGGCGACCAGCCGCGCCTGGGGCAGCGCCTCGCGCGCGGTCTCAACCAGGCCATAGGTAGCATCGCGCAGCAGATCTGGCGCGGGGTGTGGATAGCCGTACCATTCCGCGAACTCTGCCGCGTCGCGCAGGCGGAAGGCAGCGGAAAGGTCGAGCACCCGGCGTCCCTCGGCCAGCAGACCGGGAATGACCTCAGCGGCGGCGGGGTCGGGCAAGGCTACGAAGACCGTCTTGGCCTCGCTCACCCGCTCGGTGAAGGAGAGCCGCATGTCGCCAAGCTGTGGGAAGACGCTGGCCACGAGCTTACCCGCCTCAGCGCGCGCGGTCACCTCCGCCACCTCGAAGGTGGGGTGCCCGGCCAGCAGCCGCAGCAGCTCGACGCCGCCATAGCCGGTCCCGTTGATCACCGCAACAGGAATTTTGTGCCCCTGACTCACAGATGCTCTCCCTTGATCTATCATCTTGTTGGCCAGTGTATCAAAGACGGAAGTGGAAACGAGTGGCGATGACCCACATGTTATAGCTATACATAGGCAGTTTCTTTGGGGTAGACTTGGGTGTCAGCCCATTGGCAATGTGTGCTAAAGTGAGTTGCAGGCAGGGCGTTGGTCGAGCCAGGAGGTTCTCGCGATGTCTAACAGATATCAGCGCGAAATCGAAGAAATCCTGCGCAGCATGGAGGAGACCGAGCCTCAGCCCGCGGAGCGCCGCAAGAACACCAACGGTAGCGAGCCACGACAACGTGTGTCACGTGGTCCAAGCCGCCTGGCGCCTGGCAGCCTCGCAGGCATCTTCCTCCTGCTCGGCGTGGGACTTCTGCTTTTAGCGTCAGGGTTTGCCTGGTATCAGAACGGCGCTAATTGGCTGAGTGGTGTCATCGGAGTGCTCGCTCTGGCCAGCATGCTGACCGGCCTGACCATGGGCTGGGTTCGCACGTTCCGGCCGGCGCCTCCCCCCATGTGGCGTGGCAATATCGTAGAGATGCGCCCCACTCGTGGCGCCGGGCCCATCACGGGCCTCCTGAGCAAGCTGCGCCTCTGGCGGCTGCGACGTCACTACCACCGAGATATCGAGCCATAAGCCTGTGACCACTGTCTATCCACAGGTGCGGCTACGCCCAGGGCGTGATTTCACCCTCCGCGCCGGGCATCCGTGGGTCTTTTCGGGTGCGCTCTCTGAGGTCCCCGCCGGTCTTCCTGCTGGCTCTGTCGTCGACGTGCTCGACGCTACTGGTGACTTCGTGGCGCGCGGCCACCTGCATCCCCGTAACAGCCTCGCTTTTCGCGCGCTCACGCGCAACCCCGATGAGCTGATTGACGTCGCGTTCTATCGCAGCCGCATCGCCCGTGCCGCAGCCTTGCGCGCGCTGCTGCCCGCCAGCGTGACCGGCTATCGCCTGATCCATAGCGAGGCCGATGGGCTCCCCGGCATCGTGGTGGATCGCTATGACCGCTGGCTGGTCGCGCAGATCACCACGGCCGGCGCCGAGCGTGAGAGGCCGCTGCTGATCGAGGCGCTCACTGAGCAAACGCACGCCGAGGGCATCCTGTTTCGCGATGATCCCAAGGTGCGCGAGCGCGAAGGGCTCAGCGTGGGAAAGCCTGTCGTGCCCTATGGCGAGGTGCCGAGCGAGGTGGAGATTCGCGAGGGCAGCTTCCGTATGTTGGTAGATCCCTGGGCGGGACAAAAGACGGGATTCTTCCTCGACCAGCGTGACAAGCGCGCTCAGGTGGCCGTGCTGGCGCCGCACCTGAAATCGCTGCTCAACGCCTTTTCTTACACGGGGGGCTTCTCCCTCGCCGCGCTGAGCGCGAATGCGGCGTTGCACACCGTGAATTGTGACTCCTCGACGCCCGCGCTCTCCCTTGCCCGGCGCAACTACGAGCTCAACGGGCATGATCCCGCCGCGCACGATTTCGTGGAGGACGACGTCACGCGCTATCTGCAGCGCTGTGTTGACACACACCAGCGCTTCGACCTCGTTGTGCTCGATCCGCCTGCCTTCGCCAAGACCCTCGCCGCCCGCGAGCGGGCGCTGCGTGGCTATGAGCATCTCAATTCACTGGGTGCGCGTGTCATCGCCCCAGGTGGACTGCTGCTGACGTGCTCGTGCTCAGGCGGAGTCAGCGGTGAGGACTTCGAGACCGTGGTGCGCCAGGGACTCGTGCGGGCCGGACGGGCCGGGCAGATCGTCGCCAGCTTTGGCCCCAGCCTCGACCACCCCACCCTGCCAGGCTTCAGCGAGGACCGCTATCTCAAGGCGCTCGTGCTGCGGCTGGACTAAGAGCGCCTAGCAAACCTTGCCACAGCACCACCAGACCCTCTCCCCATCCCCTTTCGCAAAGGGCGCTGGGCTACAGAGCGTGCTGACGCTGCTTCCCCTCTCCTGTGGGAGAGGGGGCAGGGGGTGAGGGCGCAACGACGAGCCAGACCCCGGCGTGGCTCGCTCTGCGGCGCCGTGTCGTGGCCGAAGGCGTCACCCTGGCTGCCGGCCATACTCCTCGTCGGTGACAGGCTCGCCCCAGGTCGCGCTGTTGCCTGCCTCGTCCACTTGGAGCATCGCCAGGTGGGTCATGAAGCGATTGGGGACGGCGCCGTGCCAGTGCTCCTCACCGGGCTCGAAGAATACACAGTCGCCTGGGCGGATGACCTCGACTGACCCGCCCCGACGCTGGCAGAGGCCGATGCCCTCGGTGACGTAGATGGTCTGGCCGTTGGGGTGGGTGTGCCAGACGGTGCGGGCGCCCGGCGTGAAATGGACGTTGCTCGCGCTCAGCCGCGAGGTCGCTGATGGCACCGCGACCGTGTCGATGAAGACGGTGCCGGTGAACCACGTGCTCGGCCCGGCCGTGGTCTCGATGGAGCTCCTGGTGATCTGCAATGTCGTTCTCCGTGGTGTGCTATACGACTTGGTGCACTCTCGGGGCAC
>DASWAC010000516.1:0-6384 GCA_036391335.1 Ktedonobacterales bacterium | reverse complement strand
GATAGCGGCCTCATAGCGCGCGATGAGATCGGCGGGGAAGCCGTGGGGATAGGTCGGCAGCGGCTTATCCAGGACGATACCCATCAGCTCCCAGTGGCCGGTGGTGCTATCCTTCCCTGGCGATCGCTCGACGAGATGGCCAAATGCGCCGGCGGCGTGTGACTCTGGCGGCGTGCCGGTCATCGGGGTGATGTTGCCCAGGCCCAGCTTGCCCATCTCGGGAAGCTCGAACCCGCCAATGGCGCGATCAGTATTCGTAAGGCAGTTCGCGCCTTCGTCGCCATACTGGGCCGCGTCTGGGGCCTGGCCCACGCCGACGCCATCTAGCACGATCACGATCGCTCTATCCAGGCTTGCCACGAGATTCATCCTCCACTCGCACTTGTGCCGCATCTGTTACCAGGGATTGTACGATAAGGTGCCAGGGGGCTTGCGTTGGCGCGCGCAAAGGCTCTATAGTGGCCCAAAGGATGGCGAGCGTGGCGACGGCGCCAACCTCGCGCGATCGGTTTTCATGAGGAGTCCTTATGCTCAACGTCCTTTTGCCCGTTCACCAGCTCGTCGGCTGGCTCATTCTCGCCGTTGGCACCTTGTCATTCTTGCTTGGTGGCGCCTGGCTGCTGATGCGGCGCGGCGCGGCGCCCGACGCGAATGACTCCCTTCGGCGCGCATTTCGCTATGGCCTCATTGGCACCACCGCACTTGGCGGCTTGCAGGCCCTGCTGGGCGTCGGCCTCGTCGTGGCGGGCGGGCAGCCGGGAAATGGCCTGCACTATGTCTATGGCGGGCTCGTGCTCTTGCTGATCCCCATCGCCTGGGTCTATAGCGACCAGAATCAGGTGCGACGCGACGCCATCATCATGGTCATCGCGGCGGTGCTGGTGGTGGGGGCAGGCGCGCGTGCGCTGATGACTGGTCCACTCGCGCACTAGCCGTCGTGACGCGACGTGGCATACTAGCTAGACAGAGCGCACCTCCGGCGGCGCGCTCTGAGCGACAAATACACCTGGCGAGCCAATGATGACTGAGCTGAGCTCCGCCGACTTCCCGCCGGCGACGTGGCGGCTGATCGTCGAGACAGACCCGCACGATGGCGCGTGGAATATGGCCGTTGATGAGACGCTTATGGAGGCCGTCGCTGCGGGGGCCTCGCCTCCGGTGCTGCGCTGCTATCAATGGGCGCCGCCATGCCTCTCGCTGGGTAAGCGCCAGCCAATCGGCACGGTCGACCTGGCGGCCTGCCAGGTGGATGGAGTGCACATCGTGCGCCGCGCGACCGGCGGGGGCGCCATCTTGCACACGGACGAGCTGACGTATAGCGTGGCCATCGCGCCCGATGACCCACGCGCGGCCGCGCCAATGCTCGATGCCTATCGCCGCATCAGCCAGGGACTCGTCGCGGCGCTGGCGAGCCTCGGCCTCACTGCCGAGATGAATCCCTTCGTGGCCGGCGGGCCACAGGTGTCGAGTGCGGCATGCTTCGAGGCGCCCTCAGCCTATGAGATCACCGTCAGCGGCATGAAGCTCATCGGGAGCGCGCAAGCGCGGCCGGCCGGGCGTGTGCTGCAACATGGCAGCATCCCGCTGCACGGCGATATTGGCCGCATCGCGCGCTATCTGGCCTACGAATCACCAGAGGAGCGCGAGGCGCTGGCGGCGCACCTGCGCGAGCGGGCCACTACACTGGATGCCGTGGCGGGTCGCGAGGTGACGTTTGTCGAGTGTGCGGGCGCGGTGGGCGTGGGCTTCACGTCGGCACTACGCCTCGCGCTCGCCCCATCGGCGCTAAATGCGGATGAGATGCAAGCGGCTCTCGTGCGCGCCGCCGGGAAGCGTGCGGAGGTAGAGGCTGATCTGGCGAGCATCGCGTAAGTGACGAATCTGTTGTAGGTATGGAAAGGCAATGGGCACCATGGCCGGGAAAATTCGCGTTGGTGTGATATTTGGCGGGCGCTCTGGCGAGCATGAGGTCTCAATCGCTTCTGCCACCTCAGTGATGAATGCGCTGGATAGAGACAAATATGAGCTCGTGCCTATCGGCATTACCCCAGAGGGCCAGTGGCTCGCCGGCGTAGAGCCCAAGCAGCTCGCGGGCGGGCAGTCTATGGATGCCCTCGCGCACGACGCCGGGGTGACCGCTGTCGCGATGACCGGCGATCCGACGCGGCGCGGCTTGATTCCATCAGACGCGACCGGTGCGCGGGCGCACGTGCCGGCGCTGGATATCGTGCTCCCCGTCTTGCATGGCACCTATGGCGAGGATGGCACGCTGCAAGGTCTGCTGGAGATGGCAGGCGTGCCCTATGCGGGCTGCGGCGTGCTGGGCGCGGCGCTGGGCATGGACAAGGAGAAGGCCAAGCTCGTCTTCCGCGCCAGCGGGCTGCCGGTGGTGGATTGGCTTACCGTGCGCCAGCACGAGGTGAATCACGACAGGGAAGCGGTGCTCACGCGCATCGAGCGCATGTTCAGCTACCCCATCTTCGCCAAGCCTGCCAACACCGGGTCGAGCGTCGGCGTGGGCAAGGCGCATGATCGCGCGGAGCTGGCGGCCGTGCTGCGCGACGCACTCACCTATGATGTGAAGGTCATCGTCGAGCCGGGGCTGAGCGTGCGCGAGCTGGAATGCGCCGTGCTGGGCAACCATGAGCCTATCGCCAGCACCGTCGGCGAGGTCGTGCCGAGCGGCGAGTTCTATGACTATCGCGCCAAATATGTGGATAACGCCTCGCGCCTCTTCATCCCGGCGGAGGTGTCCGCCGAGACACTCCAAGAGATCAGGCGCATGGCCATCGAGGCATTCCTCGCGCTGGACCTCAGTGGCCTGGCGCGGGTGGACTTCTTCTTCGAGAAAGATACGGGCAAGATCTACCTCAACGAGGTCAACACCATGCCCGGGTTTACCCAGATCAGCATGTATCCCAAGCTGTGGGAGGCCAGTGGGATTCCCTATCCAGAGCTGCTCGACCGCCTCATCACGCTCGGGCTCGAGCGCCACGCGGAGCGCTCGCAGATTCGCACGGCCTACTCGCCCGAGTAGTCGCTCCCTCCCAGAAAGGATGCCCTATGGCGCGCACCGCACGCATCAGGACTCACGTTCTCCGGCTGGAGGCGCAGACGCTGGATATCCCGCTGCTGGAGCCGTTCACGATCGCCACCGGCGCCGTGGACACCGCCCGCAACATCCTCGTGCGCGTGACGCTCACTGATGGCACGGTGGGCCTGGGTGAGGGCGCGCCATTTCCGCCCAGCGGTGGCGAGACGCAAGAGACGGCGCTGGCGGCCGCGCTGGGTATGGCGCCGCTGGTGGAAGGAGCCGACGCGGCGGAGTGGCGACCACTGGCGGGCCGTCTGCTGGCGAATTTTGAGCATCAGGCCACGGCGCGGGCGGCAGTGGAGGCCGCGGTGCTCGACGCGGTGACACGCTCATGGGGGATCCCGCTCTATCAGTTCTTTGGGGGGATGAGCAAGGAAGTCGAATCAGACATCTCGATTCCCATCGTGACGCCTGAGCACATCGTAACCCTGGCGCGCAAGCATGTGGCGTCTGGCGCGCGCACCATCAAGCTCAAAGTGGGCACCACGGTGGACGGCGATCTTGCCCGCGTGCGTGCGCTGCGCGAGGCGGCGCCTGAAGCTAACATCCTCCTCGATGGAAACCAGGGCTTCACGCCGGTCACCGCGCTGCAGCTGCTCGATGCGCTGCGGCACGCTGAGATCGTCCCGATCCTCTTCGAGCAGCCGGTGCACCGTCACGACTTGGAGGGCCTGCGCTTCGTGACCGAGCGGGCGGGGATACCCGTGGCGGCGGATGAGGCGGTGCATACCGCGGCGGATGCGCTGCGCATCGCGCGGATGGGCGCGGCGAACGTCATCAACATCAAAGTGATGAAATCAGGCCTGGTGGAGGCGCTGGCGATAGCAGAGATCGCTCACGCCGCAAACATCGACCTGATGATCGGCGCGATGATGGAGTCGCGTCTGGGCTGCGCGACGTCGGCACATCTCGTCGCGGGCATCGGCGGCTTCCACTTCATTGACCTCGACACGCCGATGCTGCTGAGTCATGACCCTTTCACCGGTGGCTACGCGCAGTCAGGGATGGTATATTCGCTCGACCCGTCCAGCCCGGGGCACGGCGTGCTCGAGCGGTGAAGGCCCTCGTGCGACGAGTGAGCGGCGTGACATGGTACGATGCCAGCGGCGTTCATGTGTGTCGGACGCGCTAGAAGGTGGAAGGTGCTATGGCCGGGCAGGTTCAGCTTTTGCCTGTGGATGAGGCGGACGTCACCATTCTCGTGGACAACTTCGTGGATATCCTCATGCCGAGCACGTCTGTGACCAGACGTCCGCCGCTCATGCGAGACTGGAGTGAGCGCGAGCCGCTGCGCGCTGAGCACGGCTATTCGCTGCTGGTGTCCGTCCGCCGCGATGGCCACACCGCATCCATCCTCTATGACGCGGGCCTTGGCCGCGACACCGTCCAACACAATATGGATGTGCTGGAGATCAAGCCGGGGGACTTGCGAGCCATCGCGCTCTCGCACGGGCACGCGGACCATCATGGCGGCCTGGAGGGCATCGTCAGGCGTATTGGGCGGCGCGAGCTTCCCCTGGTGCTGCACCCCGACGCGTGGCGCATGCGGCGGGTCGTCTTTCCTACCGGCGAAGAGATGCTGATGCCACCACCCAGCCACAATGACCTCGACCGTGAGGGTGTGGACATCATTGAGGAGCGCGGGCCTACCTTGTTGATCGATGGTCAGGTGCTGGTCACCGGCCAGGTGGACCGTGTGACTGACTTCGAGCAAGGCTTCCCACTCCAGCAGGCGCAGACCGACCATGGCTGGGAGCCCGACACATGGATCTGGGACGACCAGGCTATCGTCATCCATCTGAAGGACAAGGGTCTGGTGGTGTGCTCTAGCTGCAGCCATGCGGGCATCATTAACGTGCTGCGGCACGCCCAACAAATGACCGGCGTGGAGCACATCCACGCGATGATTGGCGGCATGCACCTCACCGGCGCGATCATGGAGCCGCATATCCCCCGCACACTCGCCGAGCTCGCGAGCTTCGCGCCTGATGTGCTCGTGCCGGGACACTGCACGGGCTGGAAGGCGACGCACAGACTCTCGCGAGAGATGCCGTCAGCATTCGTGCAGAGCAGTGTCGGCACGCGGATGCACTTCGACTAGCCAG
Organism: Ktedonobacterales bacterium; assembly: GCA_036391335.1. Taxonomy (GTDB): domain Bacteria; phylum Chloroflexota; class Ktedonobacteria; order Ktedonobacterales; family JADMIN01; genus DASWAC01. Next base: position 1,185 of record DASWAC010000516.1, on the reverse strand, counting down.
CGGAGAGATGAGTTTGCCTGCTGTTCATACGTAATCCCATGTGGGAGCGAATGAGCCTGTCTGGCTCGTTCCCGAAAGGTGGCTTCGTGGATCAGCCGGCAACTGACACCCATCCAGTGGAGACGAGCAAGCGCCCGCCTCGCCGCTTTGGCGTGCGACGCCCCACATGGCGCGGGTTCGCGCGTGGCGTCGCGCTGCTGCTCTTCCTGGCCGCCGCCAGCGCCTCCGTCACCCCCGCTGGGCGCACCATCTATCGCAGCGCGCTGCTCCTGCCGTCGCTGCTCACCACGAGTCAGACTCCTTTTCTCACGCTCAGCGGTGGTGAGATCAGCCATGTCACGCGGACACTCGACACGGCCAGCGGGCCAGTCTATCTCGATATCTTCGCTCCTCAGGACAATCCGGCGGCTGTCCCCCATGCGCGCGCCGGCGTGCTGGTGATCGCGGGGGTGGGTGACAACCGTGGCGATATCTCGCTCATCAACCTGGAAACGTCGCTGGCGCGGTCCGGCGTCGTCGTGATGACCATGACCACCCAGGCACTGATAAACTGGCAGCTGACACCAAGTGATGTGGATGGCGTGGTACGGGCCACTGATGCGCTGAAGGCGTGGCCGGGGGTTGCCGCGGATCGCGTCGGCCTCGTCGGCATCAGCGCCGGGGGCGCGCTCATGTGCTTGGCGGCGGCGGATTCCCGGCTGGCCGGCCGGCTGGCGTACGTGACCCTCTTTGGCAGCTTCTATGATGGACTCTCATTCTTGCGCGATGTTGGCAGGCGCGCACTCGACACCGGCGGGCATCCTCAGCCATGGCAGCCGCAGGACGTGCCACTTTACGTGCTGGCGACCTCACTCGCGCCGACTTTCTCGCCTGCCGATGCGGGGCTCATCCTCGCGGTCTTTGGCGTGAATGGCTCCGCATTCGGCGCTGAACGCACTCTGCTCACTGCCGATCAGGTGGCCACGCTGACACCGGGCGGGCAGGCCTTCTATCACCTGCTCGCCGGCGACCAGCCCGACCAGGTAGCCACGAATCTCGCGGCCTTGCCCACGGCGACCCGTGATGGCCTGACACTGCTCTCGCCGAAGTCTATCGTGGCCAGGCTGCGCACGCAAATCTACCTGCTGCACGACACCAGCGATCAGTATGTGCCGTTCACGGAGTCACGAGACTTCGCGGCGGCGC
>DASWAC010000515.1:0-1647 GCA_036391335.1 Ktedonobacterales bacterium | reverse complement strand
GGGCATGCGGGGGGCCACGACCTGCCCATTGCGGCAGGTGATGACGGGCTGCCGGCTTGCGCCAACTTGCCGAGAAGACATCCGTAGAGTGGGAGAGTGAGACACTTCACAGTCGCTGAGGCGCTCACGTGATATGCTCGTGATATGCTATTGAATGCCCTGGGAGCCGGGGCAAGGGAATTGACACGATATGACACAGATAGCTTCCTCCGCAACACCACACGCGACCACCATTATCGCCGTTCGCCGTGGCACCGATGTCGCCATGGCCGGTGATGGGCAGGTGACCGCTGGTGACATGGTGTTGAAGCATAATGCCCGGAAGATTCGCCGCATCGCCAATGGCGCCGCGCTGGCCGGCTTTGCGGGCTCTACCGCTGATGCGCTGACCCTCTTCGATCGCTTCGAGGCCATGCTGGACCGCCACAAGGGCAGCGTGCGCCGTGCCGCGGTCGAGCTGACCCGTGACTGGCGCCGTGACAAATATCTGCGCCGGCTAGAGGCCATGCTGCTCATCGCCACCCGAGACGAGCTGCTGCTGCTCACCGGTGAGGGCGACGTGATCGAGCCGGATGAGGGTGTCGCGGCGATCGGCTCAGGCGGTGGCTATGCGCAGGCGGCGGCGCGCGCCCTGGTGGCGCATACCGAGCTGAGCGCAAGCGAGATCGCCCGTGCCGCGATGGAGATCGCCAGCTCGATGTGCATCTACACCAACGATCACATCCTGCTCTATCACCTCGACGATGACGCCACGGAATCCCAGGGGGCGGCGCGTGATGGCGCGCGGCGTGACGCCGCAAGACTCAGCGTCCCCAGGCAAGATGCCGCCAGGGATTGAGTCCGAGCAGCCACAGAGTCTCTGTGGGGACCCGCGAGGCCGCGCCCTCGCACCGCATCGCATGACGCGACAGAAATCGTCAGAGCACGACCCGGAGGTATTCGCTATGGCAGAGCACACCGACCATCAAAACGCCCTCACTCCTCGGCGCATCGTGGATGAGCTCGACCGCTATATCGTTGGCCAGACTGAGGCCAAGCGGGCCGTAGCCATCGCCCTGCGTAACCGCCTGCGCCGCCAGAAGCTCTCGGACGACCTGCGCCAGGACGTGACCCCCAAAAACATCCTGATGATGGGGCCAACCGGCGTCGGCAAGACCGAGATCGCGCGCCGCATGGCCCGGCTGGTGAACGCGCCCTTCGTGAAGGTCGAGGCGACCCGCTTCACTCAAGTGGGCTATGTGGGCCGTGATGTCGACAGCATCATCCGCGATCTGATCGAGGCGGCGCTGGCGATCGAGCAGAAAGAGCAGCTCGAGACGGTGCGCGACATGGCCACGAAGGCCGCTGAAGAAAAGCTCGTCGAGCTGCTGACCGAGAAGACCTATCGCGAGGCGCTCGCCCGCACACGCCGCGCCGCCCGAGCCGCCGCCAGCGCGACGATCGGCAGTGCCACCCGCACCACTCGCGTGCAGCGCCCCAGCAAGACCAAGATTCGCGGTGACATCGCCGAGCAGCTGGCGAATAAGGAGCTCGAAGACCACCAGATCGAGATCGAGATCGAAGTGGATGAGAGCGCCTTCCCCCTGGCCGATTTCGTGGATGATGACGAGGACGATGAGACCCTGCGCGACATCTTCGGCCTGCCAC
>DASWAC010000514.1:0-2583 GCA_036391335.1 Ktedonobacterales bacterium | reverse complement strand
GGTGTGGATTTCGACGCCGTGTTCAAGCACGAGATGGGCGCCAAGAGCCTACCTGGCGAAGCTGGATTCAGCGCACAGGAGCGCGTGTGGGCGCGGCCAACACTGGAGGTCCACGGCATCGTCGGTGGGTTCGTTGGTGAGGGCGCGAAGACGGTCATCCCGGCTGAGGCGAAGGCGAAGGTGAGCCTGCGTCTGCCTCCAGAGCTAAACCCGAGTGAGGTGCTGACACTGCTGAGGAAGCGAGTGAGCGCACTCGCGCCGGAAGGGGTGACGCTGACCGTCGTCGAGGTGCATGGCGGGCGAGGGGTGCTGGTGCCACTCGACAACGTGTATATGCGGGCGGCCGAGCGCGCACTGGAGCAAGAGTGGGGACGCAAGCCGGTCTTCATGCGCACCGGCGGCTCGATCCCGGTCGGCGCCCTCTTCGACTCAGAGCTGCATGTGCCCGTCATCTTCATGGGCACGGGCCTGCCGGATGACAATATCCACGCGCCCAACGAGAAATATCATCTGCCACACTTTTACAAGCTGATGCGTCAGGCCGTTCGCTTTTTGACCATCGCGGGCACCGATCCTGCTGTGGTGGCACGACCACGCACAGGCAAAGCGGCGCCGGCACGACGCGCAACCACGAGAGCCACGGTAAAGCCATGACCCCATTTGAGCTCGCGGGCATCTATCCCGCACTGCCCACCTTTTTCGATCCCTCCGAGCGGCTGGACCTCGACCTCATCGCCGAGCACGTGAGCCTGCTGAGTGATCTCGGCATCACCCAGTTCGTCGCCCTTGGGTCGAACGGTGAGGCAATCTCACTCACGGCGGTGGAGCGGCAAGAAGTCGTCGCGACGCTGCGCGAGAGAGTGCCAGCGGCCAAGATTATCGCGGGAGCCGGCGGCCAGTCGGAGAAGCTCACCCTGGCCTACATTCAGGATGTCATGAACGCCGGGGCCGAGGCAGCGCTGGTGCTCACGCCATCTTATTATGTCAATTCCAGCACCACCAAAGATGACGGGCAGATTCAAGCGAATCTGCGGCGCTTCTATCTGGGCGTCGCGGACAAGAGCCCCCTGCCGATCATTATCTACAATATGCCCAATGTCGCCGCCAAGGTGGATATCAGCGCGGAGACCGTGCTGGCGCTCTCCGGACACGAGAACATCATCGGGTTAAAGGACAGCTCAGGCAATATCGAGAAGGTCAGGGCCATCACGACGGCCCTGGCCGCGCGCCCGCACACTCCGGAGAACACCTTCTCGGTGATCGTCGGCAGCGGAAGCAAGGTCTACGACGGGATGCGCGCCGGAGCCCGTGGCGGCATTCTGGCGCTGGCTAATGTGGCGCCACGCGAGTGCCTCAGGCTCTACAGTTTCATGGAGGCCGGCCAGCACATCTCTGCCGAGAAGCTTCAGAGTGAGCTCGCGCCGGTCAATGATCTGATCACCAGTGTCTATGGCGTGGCGGGTCTCAAGGCCGCGGTGCGCATCTTGCATATCAACGATCATCCTGGTGACCGGTACGCGCCACGGCGTCCACTGCTCCCGCTCACGGAGCCAGAGGGGCTCAACAAGATCGAGCAGGCGCTGCGGGCAGCGAGGCTGCGCGATGCGCTCGACTTCAGGCGGGGTAGCTCGCCGCGATGAGCCGGGTCGTTGCCGTGATGGCCGGCAGGTCGTCCGCGCGCAAGACCTCTCGGAGCAGGGCTGCCGTCTCGCCGTAGAGGCCAAGCGCGGCCTGTCCACGCGCCGCGAGCAGGCCAGGTGTGCCGGTCGCCCCCAGGGCCAGACGCAAGGCGTGGGCCCACAGGCTGCTCTCGCCCACCGACTCGATGACCTGCCGCGCGAGCGTATTCTCGCTTGTGATCATGATCCCTCGCTGGGTGGCCACCGCGAGCACGCTGTGACTGGCCATGCTGGCGAGGGCAGTGCTAAGCGCGAGCTCGTCACGCGCCACGAGCGCGGCGAGTGTCTTGCGAGCGTGCTCCGCTGTCAGCGCGAGCAGCTGGCTGGCGAAGCGGTCCGCCTCGGCTTGCAAGGGCGCCCATTCGAAGCGCCTGCCAGCCTCCACGAGGCGGGCAAGTGAGCCGTCGCGGTCGAGCAGGATGCGCAATGCACGCGCGCTCGGCGCGAGAAGGATTGCCCGCTCTGGGTGTGACAAGCCCTCTCGCCACGCCGCGCAGGTCTTCCAGGAGATGCTGACCAGATAGCCGTCGCGGACGATGAGGCGCTTGGCGGGCACGGGCCGGCCGTCGGGAACGAACGCGGCGAGATCCACGTCGCTAAAGGGGTTGGCGTCGCCGCGCGCATAGCTACCGCCGAGCGCGATGCCTGTAACCGATGGGCCGTCAAGCTCGGCGACGAGGGCAGCGAGCAAGCCATTGGGGAGGTCGGGTGGCACGGCGAGAGGCCCTCCCTCATCAGGAGCCATGTTATGTCAAATCGCCCATGCTGGCTATTTGCGAGACGCGGGCATCTGGGGGTACGGCTCCTGGCCACGCCAGGGATAATTCGGATCATAGAGGAGGCGGGACCAATGCTTGGCGGCGAGCGCTCGCGCCGCCTCAGGGTCGGCCTGGGCGACATCAAG
>DASWAC010000513.1:0-11710 GCA_036391335.1 Ktedonobacterales bacterium | reverse complement strand
TCGATGAGCTGCGCGCGCAGCAGGGCACGCCACTCGTTTGGGGCGAGTAGCTCTGCGCCAGGGCCGAGCCAGCGGGCCAGCGCCGTCACCAGGTCGGGATCCTGCTCGCCAAGGGTCATTTCCACCGTCCCGTCGGGCTGTGGCTCGAAGGCTGCGAGACGATAATACCAGTCCTGGCGAAGCCGGGCTGCCTGATCAGCCGTGAGCCGGAGTCGGACTGGCGCGTTGGTGCGCCACATCGCCATGGCTGGACGGAGCCATGCGTGCCCCATCAGCGTTGCGATATCGAGCTCGACACGCTCGTCGGGAGGAATGGTGTGCAGCGGAGTGATGCCCAGAACCCGATCCGCCCGCCACAGCCGCTCGCCATCCACGGAGCCCGCGCGAGTGCCCGCGAGATACCAGTGCCCACGATCCCAGAAGATGCCGAGCGGAGTCGTCTCGTCCTCATGGGCGCTCGCGCGATAGGGAGAGCGGTAGCGCAGGCGAAGCCGCCGCTGGGCCAGCAGCGCACGCAGGAACTCTGTCACCGTGGCGCGCTCGTCATATGCGGGCTCCGCTGGCGACGAGACGCTGAGCTCGGCATGAAAGATATCGACGGGTGGACTCTCGACCCCGAGAATGCGGTCGAGCCTGGTGAGCGTCCCTCGCAGTGGCTCGGGCACGGCGGCCAGCACCTTCTGAGCGACGCTCTCGACCTCGTCCTGAAACGGAGCGACACGCAGGCTGCGCAGCAGATGCAGCGCCAGCGTGAGCGCCACGGCTTCCTCCTGCGTGAAGGTCAGCGGCGGGAGGAAGTAGCCCTCCAGCAGGCGGATGCCTCCGTTCCGCCCACGCTCCCCATAGATCGGGATGCCGAGCAAGCTCATCCGCTGCAGGTCGCGGGCGATGGTGCGGCGCGAGACCTCCAGCCGTTCGGCCAATTGCTGGGCCGTGACCGTCGGACGGCTCTGCAGGATGAGTAGGATGCTAAAGATGCGCTCCAGGTCATTCACGGTGACGCTCGATTCCGCCAGAAAATGTGACATCTAAGCTGGCACATTAACCCGCATATCATAGGCCTGTCTGGCACTGTCGCGCGAATGAATATGACATCAGCGAGAGAGAGACGCCTATGAAAGTAGAGATGTCCCCGCGGCCCATCGAGGCCGCGCGCAGCTCAAGCGATTTCCCACTCTTCTGGCTGGGTGAGACCATCTCGATGTTTGGCACGCAGGTGACACTCCTGGCGCTTCCGCTGACCGCGGTGCTCATGCTGCGGGCGACGGCGACTGAGCTGGGGCTGGTCCGTTTCCTCGAAGTCGCACCCTACGTGCTCTTCACCCTCCTCTTTGGCGCGTGGGTGGATCGCATCCGCCGGAAGCCGGTGCTCATCGTGGCCAACGCGGCCCGCGCGCTGCTCATCGGGGTGATCCCACTCCTGGCAGTGCTGGGCCTCCTGCGTCTGCCTCTGCTCGCTGCGGTCGCGTTTGGGGTTGGCACATGCACTGTTCTCTTCGATGTGACGTGGGCTGCCTATCTACCCCTGCTGGTGCGTCGCGAGCAACTCGTCTCGGCCAATGGGCGCATGGCTACCAGCTCATCGGCAGCTGAGGTTGCTGGCCCCGGCCTGGGTGGCCTGCTCATTCAGCTGTTCACAGCGCCCCTCGCATTGGTCGCCGACGCGATCTCGTATGCGGCAGCAACCGTGACGCTCCTCCTGACTCGGACTCCCGAGCCAGTCCCTGCACATATTCCCAGGGTGGGTGTTCCATGGTGGCGCGCGTTGGGTCATGAGATTGGCGAGGGCATCCGCGTGGTGTGGGCCAGCGGCTATCTGCGCGCCGTCATGCTCATGAGCGGGCTGTGGAACCTGCTCGCTAATGTAGCGGACACCGTCTTTCTGCTCTATGCCACGCGCGGCCTGCACCTCTCACCAGGAACGCTCGGGGCGACCTTCGCGGCGGGTGCGGTGGGTGGCCTCGTCGGCGCGGCGATCTCGACCCGGCTGACGGCACGCGGCACCTTTGGCCCGCTGTTGGGCATCGCCTTCACCTTCGGCTGTGTGCCCTGGGTGATCCTGCCGGCGGTGACGGGACCCTTACCTATCGAGGTGGGAGCATTCATCCTGGCCCAGTTTGGCATCCGCATGGGGCTTGGACTCTGGTATGTCCTGACGCTCAGCCTGCGCCAGGCCATCACGCCGCCGCACCTGTGGGGCCGAGTCAGCGCGACCCTTCGCCTCGTCTCGTATGGCCTGGGAGCGCTCGGCTTCCTGATCTCGGGATTGGTCGCCACGGTGCTGGGCCTGCGCGAGACACTCTGGTGCGCCGCCGCGGGCTTCCTCATCATTCTGGTCATCACGCTGCGAGCGACCCCACTCCCCCGCGTCCGCTCGCTCGCCGAGCCATGATGCGGTCCAGGCCCGCCTCTCAGCGATGTTACTACTCTCTTTGCTGCCACGCTATGGCAGCGGATTACCCAGAAAGACAGGAGTCTCCTCATGACAGCTCATCGAACCATGGTCGTCTTTGGTGCCTACGGCCACACTGCACGCTTTGTGGTCGCAGAAATGCGCGAGCGCGGATGGACGCCCATTCTCGCTGGCCGCGATGCGACAAAGCTTCAGACCATTGCTGAGGCATATGCGGAATCAGAGGCCCGTGTGGCATCCATTGACGATCCCGCATCACTCGATCGCGCCCTGGCAGGCGCTGAGGCGGTGATCAATTGCGCAGGGCCCTTCAGCGAAACGGCGCCAGCGGTCATTGACGCAGCGCTGCGCGCAGGCATCCACTACGTGGACGTGACTGGGGAGACCCTCGTCGCCATCAGCACCTTTGCACGGTATGCCGACAGTGAGCCCGATGCGAGCAGGGTACGAGATGCGGGCATCATGATTGTTCCGTCCATGGGGTTCTATGGTGCGCTCGGTGATCTCCTTGCCACTGTCGCGGTCGGCGATTGGCCAGCGACAGATGAGGTCACGATCGCGGTTGCGCTCGATAGCTGGAAGCCAACGCGAGGGACCCGCTTGGCAGGAGAGCGCCGAGCGGGTCGGCGCGTCGTCTTCGCGGACCATCAACTCGCAATTCACCCCGGGGACGCACCAGCGCCGATGGGAACATGGGCGTTTCCCGCACCATTCGGCATGCAGGACGTCGTGGGCGAATTCTCCACCGTCGACGTCGTCACGATTGCGCGTCATCTGCCCACGGCAAGGATCAACGCGTGGATCAATCGCGCGCCGCTCCGTGATCTCAGCGACCCCAATGCCGCTGGGCCTGAGGCGGTGGATGCGAGCGGCCGCTCGGCACAGACCTTTCTGGTGGAGGTGGTAGCGCGCAGGGACGACGAGGAACGACGCGCGGTTGCGCGCGGGCGCGACATCTACGCGATCACCGCCCCCATCGTCGTGGAGGCAGTCGAACGTATCCTTGATGGGCACACAAAGGTGTCCGGAATTGCCGCGGCTGGTCAGGTGTTCGATGCACGAGATTTCCTGCAGGCGCTCTCCTCACCATATCTCTCGCTTGAGCTTCCATAGCATCAGAAGCCGGTTGCGAACGCCGAGCTTGGCGAACACTCGTGAGGCATCAGTGCCAAACCGCAAACACCTCAGCAACAATTGACACCAACCTGGGCGAACAACGACGCACAGACACGTACATAGGCACTCAAGAGCATGAGCGCCATTGTTGGGCATCATGGTGTGCATGAGCTACTATGCCAACCCCACTATCCGCGCATGAGCCATGGCGAAATGGGGTCCCCGGAAAGCCGCCCAAAAATCAGGATTGCGGTCTAGCCCGTGTCTCCATGCTTCGGCAGCAGCTCAAGCCTGTAGAGACTCGAACGCCTGGCACACCCCATGTGCATTGATGACTGAGACGTGTGTCACGCATGCTATCCCAACACGCTAGGAGGTAATCGGGGAGACGCCACCTGACCCTCCCGTCGGGAGCTCAGGCGGAGTCTTCGTGGAGGCAAGCCCGATGCGGGAGTCCGCAGCGCCATAGTAGACGTCGAGTCGCCCATCGGGGTGCAGGTCGGTAGCAGTAGGAAACACCACATGTGAGACGCGGCCCGCTGCCTCATAGGGTGCGTCAGGCTCCAAGATGGGATGGGGTGAGCGGTAGAGCACCCGAGTGGGATCCTCCAGATCCAGGATGGCAGCGCCCACGCTGTAGCGAATCCGCTCGCCTGTCGTATCTACCGCCCGCGAGACGCCATGGTAGAGTAAGAGCCAGCCATAGGGGAGACGCACAGGAGGTGGCCCACTACCGATCTTGACCTGCTCCCACGCAGCCTGAGGTGCGAGCACCTGCCTGTGCCCGCTGAGCTGGGTAAGCTGGTGAATATCATGCTGAACGCGGTCTAACGGCACATAGGAAATCCAAATATGCTCTTGCGACTCCACCCCACACGGTGGGAGCGTCACATCGCACCCATCGCGGTGATAATCTACGGCGAGTGTTGGGCGGTGCATGATGGCGAACGCTGGCCGACCGAGCGGATCCACGAGAAGATCAGGAAAGACCACACCATCCTTATTGCCAGCCTTGTTCAGATCGTAGCCGTCAGGCAGCAGGCTAAAGTGGAGGGGACCGAGGCGCGTCCACGTCTGAAGGTCGCGCGAGACGGCAAGGGCAATGCGTGGGTGATGTGGGATATAGGCAGTGTACGCCATGACATACTGTCCAAGCGCCTCCACATAGGTAACCCGAGGATCCTCCACGCCACCGCCTGCCCGGGACACCTCATAGGATTCCCGGGGCTCTAGCACGAGCCCTAAGCGCTCAACCGCCGCCAGTGTGCCAGCCTTGTCGAAGGTGATTCGTGCGCAGCCGATGCGTGAATAGTTGCCACACGCGACCAGGCGAGGGAACAGATAGAATGCTCCGTCAGGCCCACAGGTGCCGCCGGGATTGAGCACGCCCCAGGCCTCGTCGGGATCGCCTGGACGCTGATCGAGGATGATCCCATGCCGTTCAAGGTGAAAGGGATCTGCTGTCAATGCTGCCATGAGTACACCTCTTGCATCCAACGCTCCACGCCTCATCAAGATCACTGTGGAAAGCGGTGGTCAGAGACTATGTTCGCTGCTAATGATATCTCCGTGCCATGAGTCCGCCGTCGTCCACCAGCCAATTGGATGCCACTGCACAGATGCCGGACGCGCTACCGTACTCCCCAGCTACGCATGGCGAGCTGGCTCACTGGCGGTGGAGATACTTGTTGAGCTCACGAGCTGCGAAGGCCGCAAGCACCCCCGTGAAAATTGGATGCCGCAGCACCATCTCAAGGATCGCTGGGTGCCGGTGCGCCACGTGCTCATGCATAGCGCCCAGTTGTTCAGGAGTGACCGCGGACACATCCATCTGAGCGAATCGGCGACATGCCGGGTCGCCATCTAGGTTTAATTGCGCGATGCACTCCCTTGCGAGCGCTGTGCGCTGGGTCTGGTCGAGCTTCCTGTAGGCGTCGGTAGGGGTGATTACATCTGTCATTGTCATCCCTCTTGCTTCGCTGTGTGCTTGGACTATATCTTGATCCATATGTCGCGGGGCATCTCTCAAGAGTAGCCCCGCGAACTCATGCCTGAGCTTAGCTATGGTCTGCTGTGGGCAGGCGCCTCATCTCCTCGCAGGAAAAGAATGCCGGCTATCAGCGCTCAATCGCTTCCTGCGATATACAGCCTGATTGACGTCATGGTGCTTGGCATAGCCATGACCGGCATATGTTGGTCATTGACGAGGACCGCGTAGAAGGTATGCCAACCCTGTGGTATCGCCTTGAGCGAGACTTCCTGGGTGGTGCCGCCGGCCATGGTCAACATGTGCGACATGACCGGCTGATCAAGGAAGATATGCCAGTGGCCAACGCCAGTGATGTTGTCCTTCCCGAAGCAGTCGCCGCAGAGCGAGAAGTCGCCTATGCTCGCGGTCATGAAGAACGACCGTCCCGCGATCGTAGTGCCATTCGCTGGTGAGGTGATGGCTATCGCCGGTGGATTAGGGAACACGACGGGGGCTGGCGGCGGCAGGAAGGGACCCGCATAGGTGAAAGGGATGCTCACAGCGGCAGACATCACCATGCTGTGATCATTGTTGGCTGGCACCAATGTCAGCACATGGGGTCCAGGAGTGACATCAACCATGCTCACAATATCCGTGTTGGGGTTATGGAGCGGTGTCATGTCTACCAGCCGGCCATCGAGGATCTCGTGGTAGTGGCCAATATGCGACAGATTAGGCGTCCCAGCGTAGCCAGCGTCTAGCATGTAGTCTACGGCGCGGACATCGAGAGTAAGGCCCGGGGTGGTGACCACTTCGCCGGGAGTCGGCTGCAGTACCCGCAAGCTGGCATCGCTGCTCAGCCCGCCTGTCGCGCGGCCTGCCGCAGCCGTGCTCAGTGAGGAGAGTACAAAGAGTGTAGCCACGACGATGGCAACTACTACAACAGAGAAGGTCAATCGAGACAGGCGCTTTGCCAGCGTGAGCAGATGGGTCATTGGAACGCTCCTTTGGTAGCTGTGACCCTGAATGGGGGATGACCTGCGTCAGCACTCCCCACAGTCAACCCTAGCCTGGCATGAAGAAAAGTTCTGTGGTTGGGGCCACATAGAGCGAGCCGCGTGCCGCAAGAGCGCACTTGGACCTTCTTACCTCGGGATACGGGCCGCGGCGGGAGGCGGGCTACCAGGTGCTCGTGATCACGACTTGGCGGCTGTGGGACTGCGTCGAGTGGCGATCCGGCATCAGAGCCAATGGCGCTACCGAGTCAAGATTCACGCCTTCCCCATCTTCATCCTCCCGCCGAGGAGGCCGTCGCTGCAAGGCCATGGATTCTCGACAGGCCCGACGAACCTATTCCCCAGGGCTTGGGCGACATCTCGCGTAATGTGGTCCAGACCACGGAATGCCTCTCGTTTCCGCATTAGCCTTGTTGTGACGCGTCGGAGGCGCACAGGTGGCCTGGACATCCCTTACCACCTTGTTTAACCCGCCACCCAAGAAAGTGAGAGGCATGATGAATTCGACACGTGTATCAGGACGGCATCTCGGCACAACCGCGTTAGGTGGATTGGTGGGGGGCATCGTTATGGCCATGCTCATGATGCTGGCTACCACCCTCACCGGCAAGGGACCGCTCGCGCCGCTCTATGCTATCGCGGCGACGTTCCACCGGACCTGGACCACCGCGCAGGGCGTGCAAGCAGGACCACTCTTGCTCGGCGCGATGCTGCACATGATGAGCTCGATCATCTATGGCGTGGTATTTGGCCTGCTCGCTGCAGCCCTCTCGCTGCGCCAGCGCGGCGCTGGAGCCACCGTCCTCGCGGCGATGCTTTGGGGGCTTGCGATACTGCTGCTCAACCAGCTCATCGTGCTCCCCGTCGTGGATCCGGCGCTGGTCAGCGCGACAGCGGGCGGCATCTTCCTGTGGTGGGCAGTGAGTCACCTGATGTTTGGCTTGGCGCTCGGCTTCATCGTCGCGCGGCGCCCACTCGCGGCAGCCCAGCCCACTGCCTCAGCGCATCTCCACCCGGCAGCATGAGCTGTTGCCTGTGTCCCAGGCCGGTATCAATGCCGCTATTGGCCTGGGGCCGGGCTATTTATGCCATCACCGCGCAGACCTCGCGGAACGAGAAGGCTCTGGAGGAAGAACCATGTTGAAGCAGATTTTTCACAGTGTGCGCACACTATCCCTTCGTGTGATGCTTACCCTCGCCGTCACAGGCGGTCTGGCGCTGGGCTACAGCGTTCTTCTGGTGTACGCGTCTACGGGCGCTATGCCTACCACGGTTGAGTGGCTGCTCATCGGGTCTCTCGCGGGGATTGTCGCCCTCTTGAGCGCGGCTATGGTGATCCTGAGGGCGCTCGCACCGTTCTTTGCGCTGTCACGTCTCGTGGGCTACCTGGAGCGACTCCCGACCCTCCTGGCACATACGCCGGAGCTGAGCAACCATGAGCTCGCGCAGCGCCTCCAATGCTCCGAGGATGAGGCAGCGCGCCTGCGCCATCTGGTCGAGGCACTGGCTCAACAGCCGGCCCTCCCACCCACACTCCGCAGGATTGCCTGATATGGCGACCTCAGACATAACACCTTACCATCATCACGGGAAGCCACCTATGCGCTTAGTGATCTACACGGCGAGCCACTGCCTGGGCTGTGACTATACTCTAGAGATCGCGGAAGACGCACGCAGGATCGCCGGCCTCGAGACCGTGGTCATCGTGCTCGAGCAGGCCAGAGAGGCGGTGCCCGACAACGTTGTGGCCGTGCCCACCTATGTGCTGGACGGGCGGGTCGTGGCGTTGGGCAACCCCAACCGCGAGGAGTTTCTGCGCGCGCTGCGTGCGCAGGTGAAGGAACGGACTCCATGACGAGAAGGCCGCTTTTCCCCTTCCTCAAAGGAAGCCAAGGAACAGGTGTTCACCAGAGCAGCACCGATCGTGCCCAACAGAAGCGCGATTATCTGCGCAAACAGGATATCTTTCGCGATCTCTCCCCGGAGGAGCTTGATATTGTCGAGCATCAGACCGCCATGGTGACCTGTCCGAAGGGACGCATCCTCTATACCCAGCAAGACGAAGCGGAAGCGCTCTTTCTCCTCAAGCGTGGGCGAGTGCAGCTCTACCGCCTCACGCCAGGTGGCAAGCGGCTCGAGCTGGCGACGCTGGAGCCGGGCACCTTTTTCGGCGAGATGCCCCTCTTGGGCGAGTCACTCCGGCATGCCTTTGCGGAAGCGATAGATGATTCGCTGGTCTGCGTGATGAGTCGCGGCGATGTCGAGCGCTTGATCCAAATGCATCCGATGGTCGCCTTACGGATGATCGAGGCCATGAGCGGCCGCCTGGCGCAGAGTGAGGCGCGACAGGAAGAGCTCGCCTATCACAGCGTCTCGGCGCGCGTAGTCGCGGTGTTGCTGCGCCTGAGCCGTGACGGTGGCACTGACGTCATCAGGGCCACCCACCAGGAATTGGGAGACATGGTCGGCGCGCTGCGGGAGACCGTCACCAAGATTCTCGACACCTTCCAGTCAGAGGGACTGATCACTCTGGGTCGTGGACACTTGCGAATCCTTGATCGCGTCGCGCTCACCGCCAAGCTCGAAGAGCAGTAGAACTGGATCTGATCATCTTGATGGACTCTCGCTGGCGGCCTGCTTACCTCGCCTCTCTGAGCGGGCGAGCCATCACTCCTGATGGCGCCATGGTGAGTCTGTGGCCAGACGCCAGCGTATTGAGGCCAGACATTCAAGCGGGGCAGAAGCTGGTAGAGGGTTCGCGGCCTCCTCTGCTCCCTCTCGCAGCTCATTGACTGCTGCCCTCCTGGGGCGTTAGGGGGCGCTATGACACTCTCAGGACTCACCGTCGCGCAGATGCGTGCCGTGGATCGCCTCATGGTCGAGGACTATGGCATCACGCTGCTGCAGATGATTGAGCACGCCGGTCGCGGCCTCGCGGAAGTCGCGCGGCACTCTGTGGGAGGCAGCCTTGCGGGCGCACATGTGCTGGTGCTAGCAGGGCCAGGCAACAACGGCGGGGGTGGTATCACCGCGGCCCGCCACCTGGCCAATGCGGGCGCCGAAGTGCACGTTGCGCTGAGCACGCCGCCTCCCCTGCCAGGCCAGGATGCTGAGCGCCAGCGGCTGGCACTGCGGCGCATGCGGATTCCTGGCAGCGATCGAGATGTTCGGCTTGACGAGCTGCCCGAACTGCTAGGCGCGGCTGATCTGGTGCTCGACGCACTGCTTGGGTATAGTGGGCGTGGCGACCCACGCGAGCCACTCGCGAGCCTCATCCACATGGCGAATGCCATGACCGTGCCCTGCCTTGCACTCGATCTGCCGTCCGGTCTGGATGGCGACACAGGGGCGCCAGGCAACCCAACGATGCACGCCGATGCGACCCTGACTCTGGCGTGGCCCAAGGTGGGGCTCCTCGCGGCGCCTGCGCAACCTTACATCGGCAGACTCTACCTGGCCGACATCGGGGTGCCCGCTGAGATCTTGACGACTTTGGGCATACCACATGCCGCCGTGTTCGCGCGCGGACCAGTCGTGCAGGTGAGAGCTGAGGCGGGCGGATGGGAGCCCGAGGATCTGGCTGCAAAGTCATCCTAGCGACCACATCCGCCTGGCAGGTCTCACCCAAATTGTGGCGCATGCCCGCATCCTGGGATGAGCATCACCTTGCTGTGGCTCGACGCAAGGCCTCAAGAATCACCCTGGCCGGTGGCACTGGCGCGAAACCGCCCTGCGGGTATTGGTATACGCGGCAGGCCAGTGCTGGCGTGGAGCCACTCACTGGCGGCACCACATCGTCGCCGTTGATACGCACAGTGGGCGAGCCGTAGAAGCGGTGGCGCACCGCCTCCTCGTCGGTCTCGACCGCCACCAGCCGAATCTCAGCACTGATTCCTTCCGCGTCAAGAATCTGCTTCAGCATCTCATGCGCCAGCTTGTAGTTGGGACATGCCGCGAAGTAGAGCAATTCGATGTCGAGCATGTTGTTCTTCCCTGCGTGGATGGCTACCGCTCCACGCGGACCCCATGCCAGAATGCAACGTACCCCGTAATCTTGTTGGCCGCCGGCAATGGCTTCGAATAGTACCATACCGCATCGTGATTGATCTTGCCATCTACCTCGATGTCGAAGTAGCTCGCCTGACCTTTCCAAGGGCATATGGTATGACTCTGGCTCTCACGGAAGTATTCGCGGTTGATCGTGCTGGCGGGGAAGTAGTGGTTCCCCTCGACGACGATGGTCGCATCGCTCTCGGCGAGCGTCGCGCCGTTCCAGACTGCTTTCATACGAGCACACTCTCCAATGCTTCAGGGGATTCTCAATGGCGCATGACGGCTCATCTGCCGTTGGCGCTGGTGGCGGCACAGTCGGTGAGGTACTCACGCAGCCTCGACTCCAGCGCGGCGGTGTGCGGCTCGGCCAGGTATCCCCCATCAGGGAACAAGATCGTTGGCACTCTGTTCATGCCGTCGTTCATGTGCTGCACAAGCTGGCGGGCGGCGCTGTCTTCTTCGATATCTATCTCATGGTAGGGGACCTCCAGCGCCGCGAAGACCCGTTTGGCCCTGCGACAATCCCCGCACCACGCGGTCGAATACATCACGATGTCCCCGCAGTCCAAACGTTGGCTCTGCTGGGCCGGGGCGATGTCATCTCTGCTCATAGTCGTTACCTGCACTCCTCATGCCCAAGGGGTTTCTGGTCTCGCCGCGCAAAGGGCAATCCTTGGCGCTGACGGATCATCCCCTGTGCCAAGAGCATAGCGTCACGTGCCGGGCGGTTCTGTGGCGGGGACCACATAAGGCAGGGAAGAGGGTCTTCCTGAGGTGTCAGGTGGGCGCGCGGGGTAGCACGCCATTGCGTCAATCTCTGCTGGGCTAAGACCCAGGGTCCTTCTCATCTCTGGCTTGACATAAGGTGCCTGAGCGCTCCATACTACGGCTGCTCCCTTGCGTGAGCGCTCTTCTTTACTGACGCAGACTTTCCGTGACAATTACTGACCCATTTGCGGCGGAACGGCTCTCTTTATGATCTGAATGGTGAAAGGCTCTTCCCATGCGCTGCATACCCCTCTCACGCGTCACCGTCCACCATGCCTGGAAGGCACTCATCTGCGGCCTGTTGATAGGCCCTGCGCTCGCCGCCTGCGCAACCAACCACACGGCACACCTTGCCACGCCCACCCCCACCGCATC
>DASWAC010000512.1:0-1856 GCA_036391335.1 Ktedonobacterales bacterium | reverse complement strand
GTGAGCGACCTGCTCTATAAGGGGGTGCTGGCGGGCAAGTCGCGGTCGATCTTCTCCGGGATGATCAGGGTGCGTCCAGAGGGCAGGCAGACCGCTGCCTATCAGCAGAACCGCAATCTGTTGCTCAGCCGAGGTGCACGTGCCGACTCCATCCCGAACCTGGAGATTGCCGCGAGCGATATCGTCGGCTGCAGTCACGGTGCCACCGTGGGTAAAGTGGACGAGGAGCAGCTCTTCTATCTCATGTGCCGCGGGCTCTCGCGCACGGATGCGACTCGGCTGATCGTGGCCGGCTTTGTTGATCCCATTCTCGAGTCAGTGCCGATCGCGGCGCTGCGCGAGTCGCTGCGCACCGAGGTGCACGAGCGGGTGGAAGCTGTGGAGTTCTAACGCATGGCGGTGATAGATGTTTCCCCGGAGAGTGATCTGCCCAACGGGAAGGTAACCCAGGTCTGGGTAGACGATGAGCCGATCGGTGTGTATCACGTTGACGGCCGCTATTTCGCACTGGGTGATGTCTGCACCCATCAGGAGTTTTATCTGAGCGATGGCGGCCTCATCGAAGATCACACCGTAGAGTGCGCGCTCCACGGCTCCAGGTTTGATCTGCGCACGGGTCTGGCGCTGAGCATGCCGGCCACCGGTGAGGTGCCAACCTATCGCGTCTGGGTGGAAGATGGCATCATCAAGCTCGAGGTGCCAGACTAGGCTCAGTGTGCTGTGAGGCGCTATTCCGGGACGATGATCACATTGCTCTCGACATCGAGCCCGCTAGAAATCTTGTATCTGCCGGTGAGGTAGACCGGGCGGTTGGCGCTGGCGCCGGCCAGGCTCACCTGAAAGATCGCGAGCCCGTACGAGTCGGTGATGGCTGATGGATAGGTGCGGGTGAAGCCCCCGATCGTCACATCGAGGCTGACAGACGTGTTGGCCAGCGGATGCTCCTGATAGGTCAGCCGCACGAAGACCTGCGCGACGGCCCCGGCGCGCGGATTGCTCTGCGTCGTCCACACACCGATGAGATAATCACTGGGGGCGGGCGTGGGCTGGGCATTCTGGCCAGATGGCACGATGACCACGCCATCCTGGTTCGCTTTGCGATCCACCGAAGATGCCGGCACAGTGGGGTGAATCGTGCCGCCAATCCTGGTGGCCACGAAGATGCCCACGAAGACGATCACCACTGTGGCGATCACTAGGGCGCTCAGCAGCAGTGACGAGCGCAGCACACGATGCCACACCGGAGCGATGCTCGTCAGCTGATTGTCGCGCATGGCCGCGAAGCGTTGTGTCCAGGTGCGCTGGCCAGCAGCCTCGGTGTCGGCGTCCACCTCATCGGCGGGCAGGATTTGCAGATGCGCGCTATAGATGCCGTCTTCGAGGAGCCAGATATCGCCAAGGCCCGCAGTACTCTCGGGCGTCTCCGCCATCGGAGTTGGCGCCACTACGGCCGGGGTAAGAGCGCCGTCTCGCGGCTCGGCGTCTTCAGAGGTAGGCTCGTGCAGTGTCATGAAATGATCTCACCCTGGCTAGCTGGAAAGCTCTGGCTTCCAGAGTACCCGCAGCTTGGTGATGCCGCAAGCGCACCGGGACAATCGGAGGTGATTGCCGAGCGCGAGCGCGTGATGTCGCCTCAGCCGCTCTGGCCTGGCGCGCCGTCACCATCAGGACCTCGGCGGTCGCCGCGCCGCCACTGGCGCAGCCATTCCTCGACATCGGCGATGGCCTGCTCTGGGCTGGGCAGGCCACCATCGGTGGGAATGCGATAGGCGCCCGAGAGGTCGCCGGAGAGCGGCCCGCTGTCTGGGGCAAGACTCACATCGCCGTTGAGCTGCTCGAGGGTCTGGACGTACTTC
>DASWAC010000511.1:0-3377 GCA_036391335.1 Ktedonobacterales bacterium | reverse complement strand
CCTAGCCCTCACGGGAGCCCGGCATGCGCTGATTATTCGCTGGCGCATCGCGCGTGGCCGCCTCGACGCAGCACGGCTGGCGACCGTCCTGGCACTGACCATCACGGCCGTCAACGGGCGTGAGAGGCTGCGCTCGGCGCTGGCCTGGGTGGATGCTGCCTGGATGACGGGCATCCTGTGGCTGAGCGACGCCGGGCTCGCCGTGGGCCGGCGCTGGCGGCAGACGCGCCACGCGATGCGCATCCAGCGCCCGCTCGTCCTGGAATGGCCAGCGATGGAGCGAATGCTCAGCGAGCCGGCGGTGCGGCGGTCCAGCCAGACCGAGCCCCTGCCGCGCCCGATGCGCTGGCAGGCGACCACGCAGCCCCTCTATGCCGACATGGCCAGCCAGGGCCAGGCGCTGGTCGCCAGAGTGAGCGCCAGGCAACGGTTTGTCTCGGCGCTGAGTGTGGCGGCGCTCATCGGGGTGCTCTGCGGCGTGGTCGTCCCTGCGCTCCAGGTGGTGGGCGAGGCGCGCAACCTGATAGCGCTGAAGACGCTGAGTGTGTCTGGCCTGAAGCATTTGGAAGCCGTGCAGACCGATCTGGAAGCCTCCGGCATGCTCTCGACCATTGCCGCGCTCGTGGATCAGCCGCGGCAGCCCGAGGTGAAAGCTCCTTACACACTACTGGTGCAGCGCCAGGGCAGCATGGATTACGGCATCAACGTGACCGTGCGGCCCACCAGCGCCGTTGTCACGCAGGGCAGCGCCTGGCAGGTGAGCACCACCGGCGAGAGCAACCTTCCCCTGCGCTTCGGCCTGCCCACGGATCCGGCGGCCCAACCCGTGGCGAGCGCCACATCGCATCAGGATGCGCTCATTCCCGACGCGAAGACCCTGGCGCGGGTGCGCGCCGACCTGAATGCCGCGTATGCGGACTTCGTGGAGCTGCATCGCGTGCTCGGTGGTGGCGACAGCCTCATCGCGGGCGCCGCGCTGCTGCCGGGCCTTTCGAGCGCCATCAGCAGTGCGCGGGCGCTCTCGGACATCGGCTATCAGGTGACGACCCTGGGCGTGCATGGCCTGGCGGCGGTCACACCTATCCTCGCGCGGCTGCATGCGGGTTCGCTGGGACCCGAGACCACGCTCATCTCGCAGGGGGATTTCGGCGCGCTTCAGGCGCTGCTGACCGAGGCGGAGGCGGTGCTGAGCCGTGTGAGCAACGATCTGCGCTCCGTGCGGGTCGACTCGCTGCCCCTCAGTGCTGGGCAAAAGGCATTGCTGGCTCAGGTGGGTGCGATGCTGCCGCACGTGGCTCCGGTGCTGGCCCAGGCGCCGCAATGGCTCGACGCGCTCGGCTGGCTGCTGGGCATCGGCACGCCGCGGCGGTTCCTGGTGCAGACACTGGATCGCTCGGAGCTGCGCGCGACCGGCGGCTTCACTGGCGACTGGGCGGTGCTCAACGTGCGGAACGGGCAGGTTGGCAAGATCACATTCAATGATGTCTCGCGCCTCGACTATGGCGGGAACAATTGGGTCATTGGGCAGCGTCCACCACAGCAATATTCGTGGTGGCCGTTCTATAACTGGGGCGTGCGCGACGCGAACCTTTCCCCTGACTTTCCCACCTCGGCAAAGCTCATCATGGATACCTTCGTGAAGGAAGGCGAGCCACCGGTGGACGGCGTGATTCAGGTGAGCCCGCTGGTGGTCGAGCACATCCTCAAGGTCATCGGTCCACTCACTATTCCCCTCTATCATGAGACGGTCACGGCGGATAATCTGGAAGCCAAGCTCCACTATTATCAGCTCGACAAGGTCGGCCGCCAGATCAGCGCGCGACTGCAGCCGGATAACACGTCCACCACGCCACGCAAGCGCTTCACCAGCATGGTGGGCTCACTGCTGCAAGACAAGGTGCGCGCGCTGCCTCAGGCGCAGCTGTTGGCGGTCGTGAAGTCCTTGATCGAGGACTGGAAAAACAAGGACCTCCAGGTCTATGTGACTCAGCCGCTCATCGAGAAGACCCTGGCCGACCATAAGCTCGACAGCACGGTGGATGTGACGCCCGGTGAGGATGGGTTCCTCTTCGTGCAGACGAACGTGGTCGCCGCCAAGACCGCGACGATGGTGGACGTGCAACAAAACGATCAGGTGACACTGGACACCAGCGGAGGCGCGCTGCACCACCTGACGATCACGATGTCGTACCATCCCTTTGGCAACCTCTACGGGTATGCGACGTATCGCGCCTACGCCCGCATCTACGTGCCCCCGCAGGCTCAGCTGCGCAGTGGCGACGGCTTCGACAGCGGCGTGCCCTTCTGCTGGTCAGCGCCGGGCGCCTCGACCACCGCCACGCCAGTCACACCGCCAGCGCAGTGGGCCACGCTGCCACCATGTCCAGCGGTTCCCTACACGGCGGACGAGCTCTCGTGTCCGGCGGGCGGCTATTCTCCTGGCGCACGACCACCCTCCATCTTCGGCTCAGACGGGTACACCCCCTGGCCCGATACCCTCCTTGGCGCGCCACCCGACCGCACCAGCGATCTACCTGGCCGCGCGATGTGGGGTGGCTTTGTGACCATTCCCCCAGCATGCATGGCGACGCTCACTGTTGACTACTATGTGCCGGGTGTGGTGCATCTGCCTGCGGCGTCATGAGCCCGCCTGCGCCGCGACGAGGGCATCGGTTCGCGCCGCCATGATGAAGTCATTGCGATGCAGGCCACCGATGGCGTGGGTCCACCACTGCACGGTGAGGCGGCCCCACTCGACGACCAGCCGCGGATGGTGGCCCTGAGCCTCAGCCGCCGCGCCGACGGCATCCGCTAGGGCCAGGGCTGCCGCGAAGTCGCGCGGGCGAAACTCACGCCGCAGTGTTGGGATGCCATTCTCCGGGACGAGCTGCCAGTCGGGGACCTCGGCGCGCATCGTGGCGACCTCGGCATCGGTCAGCGCCGCCTCGCCGCGCCGGCAGGGGACACAGGTCAACATTGCGAGGGTGTTCATGAGGTGCGCCATCCTTCCTTCTCACCCTGGATGATAGTCCCCACGGACCATCCTGACTCATGCGCGCCGCTCGGCGCTACCCTTGCGCTCATGTGCTGCGTATGATATCGTAGGGAGGCATTCCGAGATCGTCTAATGGTAGGACGACTGACTCTGGATCAGTTAATCGTGGTTCGAATCCACGTCTCGGAGCCGATACCACATCTGGGGGTTGAGCACCGCTCGACTCCCATATTTTGTGCCTGAGATCCCTTTTCCCCACCTCCGCTCGCGGCAAAATCTCGGCGACTAAGCCGGTCATCATCGCAGTGCCGAGAGCGCACACGCGCCACACACTGACCACACAGCCTCCGCACACCTGCAGCACACTCAGCGCACACTCGCA
>DASWAC010000510.1:0-3988 GCA_036391335.1 Ktedonobacterales bacterium | reverse complement strand
GTTGGTCGTACACTCATCCTGTGGACTCCGCTGGCGGCGCGCTAGACCCACACCCCTGGCAGTGTTCCGAGAAGGGACTCCACGTGTGGCGGCACTCCCGCCCGGACGGTGGCGCCGAGCACCGCGCGCCCTCGCCATGTGGGAGGGCCACGATGCGCCAGGCGCGGTGGAGCGCATTTTCACCTGAGGAGAAGGCTGCTCGATGGAGACGAAGAGTGAGCGAAGCTGGCTGATCACCCTGTTGCTGTGTTTCTTCCTAGGCGCGATTGGAGTCCACCGCTTCTACGTGGGTAAGGTGGGCACCGGACTCATCTACCTCTTTACCGCCGGGCTGGCGGGCTTCGGCTATCTTTTCGACCTGATCGTCATCCTGCTGGGTCGGTTCAAAGATAAGGAAGGAAACGTGGTACGCCTCGGCTGATGCTGCCGAGCATGGAAAAGGCGTGTCGCAACGAGACGACACGCCATATGCCACGTGATGGGTAGGCTAGCGGCGCTTGGTCGCGGGCGAGCCTAGGATTCCCGCCGCGGCCGAGACATACTGGTAGAGGAAGGCCGCGATGACGCCACCAACGATGGGGCCAACGGTATAGCCCAGCCACTCGGCGCCCCCGGCGGTCGGCTTGACATTCGCGACGAGGTTGAAGATGTAGGGGCCCATCGCCAGCTGGGGATTCAAGCCCGCATTGCTGATCCCACCTGCCACGAGGACGCCCACCAAGAGGCTGATGCCGATCACGAATGAGGCCCAGCCGTTGGGCAAGCTGAGCCGGTTATCGGTGGCCGCCGCGACCACGCCAAAGACGAGGATGGCCGCGCCGATGGCCTCGGCCGCGAAGAGCTGCGCGCCTGTGACGCCACCGTTGGCGGGGGTCGGCGCGATGCTCGCATTGTAGAAGCCGCGTGCGATCCACGCCGCGGCAAAGCCACCAAGCAGCTGCGCCACGACATAGCCGGGCACCTTCGACCACGAGAACTTGCCGATGGCGGCGAGCGCAATCGTCACTGCCGGGTTGACGTGCGCGCCAGAGATGCGCCCCATCGTCGCCGCGATGAAAAAGAGCATCAAGCCGTGGCCCAATGCGGCGATCAACAAGACAGTGCCCCCGTTCGCGCCCGCCTTCACTGCGGCAACGGCCGGCGCGGCGCCCCCGAACGTCAGCAGGATCGATCCGATGAACTCGGCAATTAGGGCTTCGATTGGCCCAGGCTCACGCCTCATGATTCACTCCTCTACAACACGGGTTCAGCGTGTGGGCACTCTGGCACGCTTGCCTCGTTGCCCGCATGCTCATGCCCCAGTATAAGCAGGTTCCTCAGGGGGTGTCAATCCGCTATCCATGCCGTCTTGGGTATACTTGCGGCTCAGCCTTCCAGCAGCAGCGATTCGGGATCTTCGAGCAGCTCTTTCACCCGCACCAGGAAGCTGACGGCCTCCGAGCCATCCACAATGCGATGGTCATATGAGAGGGCGACATACATCATGGGGCGGATGACGACCTGCCCATTCACCGCGATGGGTCGCTCCTGGATCTTATGCATGCCGAGGATGCCCACCTGCGGGCCGTTCAAGATGGGCGTGGAGAGCAGCGAGCCGAAGATGCCGCCATTCGTGATGGTGAAGGTGCCGCCCTGCAGGTCCTCGAGCGTGAGCGTGCGCCCGCGGGCACGAGTGGCCAGGTCGCCGATCTGCCGCTCGATCTCGGCGAAGCTCAGGCGGTCGGCGTCGCGCACCACCGGCACGACCAGCCCTTCATCCGTGCTGACGGCGATGCCGATATCATAGTGATGCTTGAGCACCATCTCGTCGCCCTGAATCTCGGCATTCAGCCGTGGGTATGCCTTGAGCGCGCCCAGCACGGCCTTCGTGAAGAAGGACATGAAGCCCAGGCCGACACCGTGCTTTTCCTTGAAGCTCTCTTTGCGCCGCGCGCGGATGGCCATGATGGCCGTCATATCAACTTCGTTGAAGGTGGTCAGCATCGCAGCGGTATGCTGCGCCTCGACCAGCCGCTTCGCGATCGTCTGCCGCCGGCGTGAGAGGCGCACACGCTCTTCGCGAGGATGCGCCGTGTCAACCGCTGGCGCTGACGGCGTAGGGATGGCAGGCGCCGGGGTTGAGGGCGCTGCCACCGGGGAGTGTGTGGGCACCGTGCGCAGACCCGCACCATTGCGCTGGCTGGCGATCCACGCGGTCACATCGTCCTGGGTGACACGGCCGCTCGTCCCCGTGCCGGGAATGTTGCCGACATCCACACCGGCCTCGTCCGCCAGGCGGCGAGCCAGCGGTGTGGCGCGGCCGCCCCCATCGTCTGTGGTGACGTGGCTCGCGACTGGCTGCGCGGTGGCGGGCGCCTCAGCGGGCTGCGCGAGGGCAGCGGTGGCCGTGGGGGTGGCATCGTTCGCCGCGCCCTCGCCGATGGTGGCCAACAGGTCGCCGATCTGCACTGTCGCGCCCTCAGCCTGCGCGATGCTCCCCAGCACGCCCGCCGCCGGCGCGGGAACCT
Source organism: Ktedonobacterales bacterium (assembly GCA_036391335.1). Taxonomy (GTDB): domain Bacteria; phylum Chloroflexota; class Ktedonobacteria; order Ktedonobacterales; family JADMIN01; genus DASWAC01. The sequence goes on along the minus strand of DASWAC010000510.1, from coordinate 1,481 downwards.
CCATGTTGACCTTATCGGTCTCGAGCTCGACGAGGGGATCGCCTTCACTAACGGCGTCGCCCTCGTGCTTCATCCACCGGCCCACGACGGCCTCGACGATAGATTCACCTAGCGATGGCACACGGACTTCAGTTGACATGGGGATTCCTCACGGTCGTGTTATGGTGGGCTGCGCCGCCACCGAGTGGGCCAGCGCCTCGGTGATCAAACGGCTCTGCTCGCGCGCGGCGTCTTCGGCGTCACCTTCGGCGGTGGACGCGCGCTCGGGCCGCCCGGCATAGCGCAGCTGCACCCCGTCAGGCAGCAGCTCACGCAGGCGCGGCGCGATCCAGCTCCACGCGCCCATATTCTGTGGCTCCTCTTGAAGCCAGACGATCTCACGGAGCTTCTGGTAGCCGCCGATCACCTCGCCCAGCTCATGCCCAGGGAAGGGATAGAGCTGCTCGACCCGCGCCACGGCGATGGTGTCGTCGGGAGCCTGCTCGCGGGCTGTGGCCAGATCAATGGTGACCTTGCCGGCGCAGAGCACCAGGCGCGTCACCCGGGTGGGCTTTGCGGCTGTCTCTGGCAGCACTGGCTGGAAGAGTCCCGTCGTGAGATCGGCCAGGCTCGAGCTCGCCCGTGGCGCGCGCAGCAGGCTCTTTGGCGTCATCACCACCAGTGGGCGAGGCCCACTCGCCAGCGAGGCAGCCTGGGCGCGCAGCAGGTGATAGTATTGCGCGGCGCTCGAGCACATCGCGATGCGCAGGTTGTCCTCAGCGGCCAGTTGCAGATAGCGCTCGAGTCGCGCGCTGGAGTGCTCGGGGCCCTGACCTTCATAGCCGTGGGGCAGCAGCAACACGAGTGAAGAGAGCTGACGCCACTTGGCCCGCGCCGCGGCAATGAACTGATCTATCAACACCTGGCCGGCATTGGCGAAGTCGCCAAACTGCGCCTCCCACAGCACCAGCGCCTCAGGCGCATGCACGCTGTAGCCATAGTCGAAGCCGATCACGGCGGCCTCGGAGAGAGGGCTATTGTGCACGGCGAAGCTCGCCCTGGCCTGAGGCAGCGCCGCCAGCGGCGTGAAGGTGTCGCCTGTCTGGGCGTCGTGCAGCACGAGGTGACGCTGGCTGAAGGTGCCACGCTCAGCATCCTGCCCGGTGAGGCGGATGGGCACGCCGTCGGCCAGCAGCGAGGCGAATGCCAACGCCTCCGCATGCGCCCAGTCAATGCCGGCGGGCTTGTCGAGGCCGTCACGGCGGCGGCCGAGGGTGCGCTCTAGCTTCGAATTCGCGGTGAAGCCCTCAGGACGCGCCAGCAGCGCCTCATTCAAAGCTCGAAGCGTCTCCTCCGACACGGCCGTGTCGAAGTAAGCCAGCGCAGGCGCGGTGTCGAGCGCGCCCTCAGGATGCGGCACATGCCCGGCGCGCACCTCGTCGGCGGCAGCGCGCAGCTCAGTCTCCACCGCTTTGAGCGCGGCGGTCGCTTCATCCGCCGGC
>DASWAC010000509.1:0-2450 GCA_036391335.1 Ktedonobacterales bacterium | reverse complement strand
CAGGCGTGGCTGGCCGCAACGATCGAGCGGCGTCGCGTGGTGGACGAAACCGGCGCCGAGCTGCTCATCGCGTTGCGAGGCACAGAGGGGACACTGCCCGATGCCATCACCGGCGCGACGGTGCTGGCGGACCCAGCGGCCACGCTTGCGGCAGCCTGTGGCGCGCCGCCGGGTGGGGTCGCGCTGCTGGCGGTCGATCGCTATGCACGGCTGATCACTGGCTGGGTGGCGTCAGACACTGATGGCCTGCCCGGTGTGAGCGAGCCTGCTGACTGGGTGCAAACCGCCGAGCATGGTGACGGCTGCGCCTGTGCGCTGAGCGTGTGGGACCAGACCTAGCGCCTGCGCATGCCCGGCGGCAGGTCGCCCATCACGGCGCGCTTCGCGGCCAGCAGGCGGCCCAGGTCACTGGTGCTGATGGGTGTGGCCCCGCTGGCGACAATCTCATCGTAGTCCTGGCTGGGGGCGTCGAAATGCTCTCGATAGGTGCCGCGATATTGCACCCAGCGCCACGAGAAGCCCAGCGCCTCCGCGAAGGCGCGAAGCTCTCTGCTGCCCACCTCACCGGTGAGGTCAGAGAGGATGTGATAGGTGCGATCACCCGCTCGCACCCCGACTGGCCGCCATTCGCGAGTGGCGCGTGTCGCATGGATCACGATGCCCATGGGTGCCCGCTCCACTGGTCGTGCGCCATGATGGCCTCAGTATGAGAGCAGCGCAAAGACATCTTGCTCTGGGAGGCGGTCGCGTCCGCCGAGGGCGGCCAGCTCGATGAGGAAGCACAGGCCGGCGACGTGCGCGCCCAGGCTCTCCACCAGCTTCACCGTGCCGGCGGTCGTGCCACCGGTGGCGAGCAAGTCGTCCACGATGAGCACCCTTTGGCCGGGGCGAACCGCGTCGGCATGCACCTCTAGCGTGCTCGAGCCATATTCGAGCGAGTAGTCCACTGAGACCGTCTTGGCGGGGAGCTTGCCCTGCTTGCGCACCGGGACAAAGCCCGTGCCAAGCTCGAGGGCGAGGGGTGTGCCAAAGATGAAGCCACGCGACTCGATGCCCACGACCTGGTCAATGCCCGCATCGCGATAGCGCACGGTCATCGCTTCGATGGATAGCCGCAGCGCCTTCGCATCTTGCAGCAGCGGCGTGATGTCGCGGAACAGGATGCCCGGCTGCGGGAAATCTGGGATATCGCGAATCAGGCTCTTGAGATACGTGACGGTCGAGGGGTCAAGGGGCGGATGCCCGGCGGGAGACGACATGCGACGATAATTCCTCTCGTGCGGCGAGCGCTCAGATGGCCCACACCGGCACAGTATACCATGCGCCCCCACGACGCGCGGAGGCCCATAGCTCCCCGCACGGTGGAGGGCTCGACACCGTAGATTGCTTGACACGACAACAGGTCACAACTTATACTAAAGTGACATAATACCAGTAAAATTCAGGGTTTGCGGGCTATCTCCAGTCCGCGGCCCTGGTCCTATAAGGAACGATGCCCATGAATCCCGTTACTGAAGTCGTGATCGTCGTCCTCATCGCGGCGGCCATCTTCGCGTATTTCGGCTATCGCTTTGGCCAGTCGCGCAGCAAAGCCACCCACGAGCAGGCGCTGCGTGAGGCCGTCGAGCAGGCCGAGGCCCGTCTGGTGGCCCTGCAAGACGAGCAGCGCACCGCACTGCGGGAGGCCCGCGACGAGAGCAAGAACGTGCGTGAGGCTGCCGAGTCGGAATCTCGCCAGCGTCGCACCGAGCTGCAGCGGCAAGAGCAGCGACTGACCCAAAAAGAAGAAGCCTTCGACCGCCGCACCGAGCAGTTCGAGCGCCGTGAGCGCACCATCGGCCAGCGCGAGAGCCAGCTGGACCAGCGCAACGCCGAGCTGGACACAAAGCAGGTGCAGCTCGAGAAGCTCACCATCGAGCGCCAGCGTGCGATCGAGCAGGTGGCACAGATGAGCATAGATGAGGCCCGCGCCGAGGTGCTCAAGCGCGCCGAAGAGACCTCACGCCGCGACGCCGCACGCATCGCCCGGTCCATCGAGGCGGAGACCCGTGAGCGCGCCGAAGAGATAGCCCGCGGCATCATCACGCTGGCGATCCAGCGGTGCGCCTCTGATCAGGTGTCTGACGTCACCATCACCGCTGTGCCCATCCCGAACGAAGACATGAAGGGCCGCGTCATTGGTCGCGAAGGCCGCAACATTCGCACGCTGGAGGCCGCCACCGGCGTGGATGTCATCATAGACGACACGCCGGACGCGGTCACGCTTTCCAGCTTCGATCCCGTGCGCCGCGAGATCGCTCGCCTTGCCCTGCAAAAGCTCATCCTGGATGGGCGCATCCAGCCGGCGCGCATCGAAGAGATGGTGGGCCGGGCGCGTGGCGAGGTAGACCGCGTGGTCGAGGAAGAGGGGCAGCGCGCCTGCACCGAGGCCAACATCAACAACTTCCCAC
>DASWAC010000508.1:0-4284 GCA_036391335.1 Ktedonobacterales bacterium | reverse complement strand
GCACCTCTGGCGTGAGGAGGGATCGGCGCTGCTGGCCCGCATGATGGGCGTCCTCTCGTGCGCTGTGCTGCCGCTGCTGGTGGAGGGTGTCGCCCATGGCACGGTGAGCCTGGGGAGCCGCGTCGCCGACACATTTACCAGCGGCACGATGGTGACCCTGCGCGAGATCGCCAATGAGCTGGCAGTGTTGGTGGCGCACAAGCATCGCGTGGATGCTCAACGCTCATTCACCCTTGCCGCCGGTGAGCTCGTGCAGGCGATCGACACGCCTGATGCGGGCCAGCTGGTCGAAGAAGGCGCGATGGAAAAGCTCGCCTATGCCTTCAAGACCGCCCAGATGGCCGAGGAGGTTTTTGTGCGTGGCGGCGGGCTGCCCGAGATGCCGCTCTCCCGCATCGCGCAAGAGCTGAGCGAGCTGGTCAGCACGGCGGAGCCGATCATCTCGATCGAGCGAGACGATGAGGCTGGCATGCTGCGTGGGCTTGCGATCCAGACGACGCTGCGCCAGCCGTCGCTCACTGTTGGCGCACTCTGGCGCCGTGACACGCCGCCGACCTCTGTGCACGAGGCAGCGCTCTACACCTTTGCCGGCCTGTGCGCTTTGCAGGCGCGCCGCTATGGCACACCACCCAGGGCGCACCCAACGCAGCCTGACCGCGATTGATGCGATCCGCCACCAACGGGCATGTGATATTTTCGACAGTTTCGACACTTGCCATGCCCTAAATGAGCATCATTGCTGTCATACTATGCATCATCCCCCTCACCCGTTAAGCGGCAAATGCCTGTGCGTGCGACTTTGTCCACAGACAGGCGATGGCCTGCCTGGCATGGCCTGCCCACGCGAAGGTGAGACATGGGGTGAGTAGTGAAAGGATGCGCGACATGACGACCGCAAAGCGAAAGGACTCGTTGTCTACCACAGCGCCAAAGAGCTCGGCGACACCGCGACGCAAACCCGGCCCCAAGCCCGGCACCGAGAGCGCACGACGTGGCGGCCTGAGCTCGCGAGCGAAGTATGGCCGTGACTATTTTGCCCTCATCGGCCGCAAAGGCGGGCTCACGCTCAGCAAGCGTCGCGGGCCCGAATATTTCGCGGAGATCGGGCGCCATGGCGGCGAAACGACGATCCGTGTGCATGGCGTCGAGCATTTCTCGCAGATTGGGAAGCTAAGCAGCGAGATTCGCAAGAATGGCGGCAAGCGATCACGCGGCGCCGGGAAGACCGCGCGCTAGGCTCGTTTGGCCCACTATATGGTGGCTGGGGCGATTGCCCCAGCACCCCGCGCTAAGGACGGCGCGTCCCCGTGGGCACGATTCACGGGGAACCGAGATGCGCTTCGTGCCTGTAGATGCCTCGCGAGGGCACGCGCGTGTCGGGCGAAGAGATGGAGGATCCTATGTGGAACATACTCGCGTGGATTGTCGTTGGCGGCATCGCTGGCTGGCTGGCCGGTCTGGTGGTGCGTGGCAGCGGCCTCGGGGTGATCGGCGATATTGTCGTCGGCATCGTGGGCGCCTTCATTGGCGGCTTTGTGCTCTCAGTGCTGCTCCCCGGCACATTCGGCTTCAGCGGGTTTAACTTTGGCAGCCTGATCATCGCCTTCATCGGCGCGGTGATCCTGCTCCTCATCGTGCGACTCGTCACGAGGAATCGCGCGCCGGCCTAACCGGTGAGCCCCCTGCGGGAGCATTGCGGGCGGGGCGGGGCGCACACCGCAGTGCACTCCGTGCCCGCCCGCGATGCGCCTGGCCTCAGACATGCTCTCACAGTGCGTCAGCTCGCCTTAGCCACCTGTCTCGCACAGCACGTCTGGCCAGATCTTTCGACTAATTCGACACTTAGCGCTTGCCAGGGCATACACCCAGGCTGGCACACTACCAATGCGCCTTGCGAGCGTGCCGCATACCCACATGGTGATTGGCGGCAGGAAGCGCTCGCGGCGCAGAGCTGTGAAGGATTCATGGCTCGAGAGGAGGGAATCTCATGATGTCAACACGAAGCGCCCACTATTGGTTGTGGTTTCTCCTTTTTGGCATCGCGTCAGTCATCGTGGGCTGGTCTCAGACGCATACACTGACCTCCGAGGCGCTCTGGCTGCTCGTGACGGGCGTGCTGGGAATCATCCTCGGCACCCACCTTTTTGGCGCCGGGACGGCGCGTCCCTATGACCTGCTCATTGGCCTGGTATTTACCGGGGTCGGCATCTCTGGTATCCTGCACAACCTCGGCTATAACCTGGTCGCGCCGAGTGGCCCGGTGACCAGCGGCTCCAGCCCAAGCGATGCGTTGCTGGGGTTCAGCCTGAGCCTGCCCTATGCGTTGATCCATACCGTGCTAGGGATGACCTCACTCAACCACGGCCTGACAAAGCGCGCCCACACGGCTACTGCCTCAGTGGCTTGAGCGCGCACAAGGTAGCCCCCGCTCGCGCCAACACTCCCCAACGCTACTGGGGAGGCGGGCGGGGCCTCTGCTCCCACGGGGGTGACGACAGGCGAGGAGCCCCGGTAGCCTCACAAAGCTGGCAGGCATGAGGTATCCTGTGGGCATGAGGGGAACACCTTCCCCCTGTCACGGGAAGAGAAGCCACGCATGCCCACGACTCCCTCCGCCGAGGATCCCGTCAGCACACCCACGCCTAGCCCCACTCTGCCGCGTAAGCGCCTCATCGCTCACCGCGGGCGCCCGCATCCCTGGAGCTATTCCAGCCGCTGGATGCGTATCCTGGGGCCGGGGCTAATCACTGGCGCCGCCGACGACGATCCCTCAGGGATCGGCACCTATGCGCAGACCGGTGCGGCATTTGGGTTCGGCCAGATCTGGCTGGTGCTCTATATGCTGCCGCTGATGATCGCGGTGCAAGAGATGTGCGGGCGCATTGGCCTGGTGACGGGCCAGGGCATCGCCGGCATCGTGCGCAAGCGCTTCGGGCGCGGGGTGCTCACCGGCGCGGTGGGACTGCTCGTCATCGCGAATACGATCAACATCGGCGCAGACCTCGGCGCGATGGCGGCGGCGATGCGGCTGCTCATCCCCGCGCCCTATTGGACCCTCCTCATCATCTTCGCGCTGGGCATCATCGCGCTCGAGATATTCGTTCCCTATCGCCTCTATGCCCGCGTGCTCAAGCTGCTGGCGCTCTCATTGCTGGCCTATGTGCTGACAGGCATCATCACCCAGCCCGACTGGGGCAAGCTTCTCATCGCCACCGTCGTGCCGGCGATCACGCCATCCCCGGCGTTCCTGCTGCTGGTGGTGGGCGTCCTGGGAACGACTATCAGTCCGTACCTCTTCTTCTGGCAGGCTTCCGAGGAGGTCGAAGAGGCCGAGCTACATCACTGGAAAACGCACGCGAATGACGCCCCCCGCCGGCGAGTGGCGCTCATAGGACGGCTGCGACTGCTGCGATGGGATACCGCGCTGGGGATGCTCGCCTCTGAGGTGACCACGTGGTTCATCATCGTGACGACCGCGAACACACTGCATGTGGCCAACCCGCCCATCACCAACATCCAGTCTGCCGACCAGGCCGCGCAGGCGCTGCTGCCCCTTGTGCACACGTTCCCCAATGCCGGTGAGATCGCGAGCGCTATCTTCGCCCTGGGCATCGTGGGTACCGGCTTGCTGGCCATTCCGGTGCTGGCAGGCTCAGCGGCATATGGAGTCGCCGAGGCCCTCGGCTGGCACGAAGGGCTGGCGAAACGGGTGAATCAGGCGAGCGGCTTCTACGCGGTGATCGCGCTGGCGACGCTGGTCGGCATGCTGGTCAACGTCACCGGCATCAATCCGTTTGCCGCGCTGGTCTACACGGCTGTCCTCAACGGCATCATCGCTGTGCCGCTGCTCATCCTGATCCTCCTCGTAGCCAATGACAAGCGCGTCATGGGTGAGTTCACCAACAAGCCGCTGAGCAACACTGTGGGGATCATCACCACGCTATTCATGGGCATCGCCGCGATCGTAAGCATCGTCTCCCTGTTCCGGCACTGAGGCAGGGTCCACGCGGCCAGAGCCAGCCGGGTGAGCCTCCCGCCCTCCAGACTTGCGGAAGGGGGGAGGCTCTCATTTGCCAGTGCCTGAGGGGCAGAAGGGCAGGTTACACTCTAGCCCAGCCTCACCGCCACGCGTAGGTCGGCTTCGGTGGGGAGCTCGGTAAGTGCGGGATCGAGCTGAGACACGATCGCCACACGAGCCGCCCGTGTCACGCTGCGAATATCTGTCTCGGCGGCAAGCAGACGCTCCCTCTGGAGCGATGCGGGGTCACCGGGCGCCACTTGGAG
>DASWAC010000507.1:0-2385 GCA_036391335.1 Ktedonobacterales bacterium | reverse complement strand
AGAGAGATGCCGGGTCGCTCCGCCCGCGATGACAGTCCCCACCTTAGTCAGCGCCCACGGCGCCACGATTTCCACGCGGCAACGGTCCACTTCAGCGGGGTGCGCCACCACGATCACCTCATCTACCGCGGCGGCGCGCTGAAAGACAGCGAGCGTGTGCGCAAGGATCGGCTTCCCATGGATGGGCACGAAGACCTTATTCATCCCCGCGCCCAGCCGGGTGCCCCGGCCGGCGCACAGCACCACCGCGACCGTAGTCCCCTCATGCGGTTTCATGCCTGGGCTACGCTGTCTGGGCGCTTGCCAGGTCAATCGCGCCTCGCACCCGCTGGGCGAGCGAGCCCTCGCCGCGCAGCTCGGTCGTCAGGCGAATGGCCGCCGAGAGGAGAGAATTCATGCCGCCACGTGAGATGGCCTGAGGCAGCCTCACCCAGCTATCCAGCGCGGCCTCCACCGCAGGCATCAGGTGCAGCGTGTCGAGGCTCGCGCCCTTGAGATCGGTCCGTGCGGCGACTGACGCGATGACGCCTGCCAGGGCGCGGGGAGCGCCGACCATCTGGAGGTAGCGATGAGCCGTGCCGAGCGCGCCGGCCGCGTCGCCTGCCATGAGCTGCTGATCGAGCGTGCGCAGCTGCGCCATACCCATCGTGCCGGCGCCCGTTCCTGCCGACGTGGCGGCAGCCCGCGGTGACGCCGCCCCGGCCACATTCGCGGCACGCAGCGCGCATGCCGCCGTGAAGAGGATCGGCCAGACGTGCATCTCTTGCGTCTCGCCAAGAGCGGTCGCCACCGCGTGCTGATATTGCAGCTGATGGGCAGCCTTGAGGAGCCCGTCACGATCGCCCGCGGGAACAGCGACGAGCTGGTCGGCGGCCACGTGCGCCATCGCCGCCGCCACACCGCGCGCCGTCGCGCCACCCTGCAGCGCGGCCACCACCGCGTCACACGCGGCCTTATCGTCGCCCGTGACCACTGCCCGCTGGAAGGCCTGCCCAGCGGCTTCCTCCTTCGCGGAGGCCAAACGCTTGCGCAGCCAGGTGAAGTCATAACTCGCGGCATAGGCGCTGGCGCCACTGCTGACGAGGGCATCGATCTCGCCAGCACACAGCAGCGGCGTCAGCCAGGCGATGAACGCCGGCATATTCCCGCCCCAGTCGCCAAGGTCGAGGATGCGGCTGGCGGCGCGGGTGAAGATGAGGGGGTGCCCTCCCTCTGGATAGCGGTGCGCCAGCGCGGCATAGAGTGTGGCCAGAAGCGCGCGGTAATCCGCTCCGGTCGCGTGATAGCCAAGCAGAATGCGCTGAGCGCCGGTGACGTCCCTCGCGGCAAAGGCATCGCGCAGGGCAGCGATTGGTCCGTTTGGATGCTTTACCTGGGCAGGGAAGAGCGGCTCGGGCAGCTTCTCGTCGTGTGGCTCCATCCCGGCGCCAATCGCGCCGGCCACCACAGAGGCTCCCTGTGAGATCGGCACGACGACACCGAGCACACGCCGTAGGTCCTCGCCAGGCTCCGGGCCGGCCGGGATGCCACGCATCCACTCGGCGAAGCTGCCAGTGGCGGCCATGGCGCTCACCGCATGTGGCTCAGCGCCGCCCCAGAGTGCGGCCAGCCCGATCCGGCCGGCCAGCTTATCCGCCGGCACGCGCTGCCTGCCGAGCAGGTCGATCAGCTCGCGGGTAGCCTCGCCTTCATTGCCTGTGGCCAGCGCCTGGAGATACGGCGTCACATCAGCGAAAATCGATGTCACCATGATTGGATCTCAACACTCCTTCACGCACGCCACATGGCGCATCAACGGGATTCGCATGCCAGTGAGGTCAGGCATCAGGGTGCTCCGCGAGGGAGCGTATCTCTTCATCGAGAGGGGGGATGCTCGCATAGTCTTCATCCAGCAACTTGTACGCACGTCGCAAATAGAGGTCTGCGAGACGCTGTCCCTCGGCGCCAGGTGTGAGTGCTGCCTTGGCCAGCAGCTGCCCTCGATACTTTTCCGGCAGAGAATCAGCGATACGGTCGAGGGCTCGCTTGGTGTCGTCGAGCTGATGCTGATCATGTCCATCAAGTGCATAGCGCGCCACACCAATGAGTCGCGCCATCTCGCCCAGACGCGAGCGCTCGGGCATGATCTCGGTGAGCATGGCGTCTACATCCACATCGTCCAGGGTGAGCGGCTCAGGCTCGCTGAGGGGGAGTGGCTCGCGCTCCAAGCCGTCGGTGTAGAGCTGGCCATACTCCGCGCAGGCTTGCGCCGCGAACGTCAGGCGCTGGCTATCATCACCGAGTGCGATCGTGCCGAGGTCGCACAAGTCGTCGCCACGCCGCCGGGCGAGCGCGCGCAGAGCGTCGATGTCAGCGACATCTTCCAGCATTGGAGGAATCGGCATG
>DASWAC010000506.1:0-3867 GCA_036391335.1 Ktedonobacterales bacterium | reverse complement strand
CTGCACCGCTGCCTCCGGCCACAGATCAGCCACCGTGAAGATGTAGGGCGCACGCTTCCACCGGCCTAGCAGCCGCCCTGAGATCGCGTTGAAGAGCGGCGGCGACTCCACGATGATCACATCTGGCTTCCCCACCGCCCGACGACCCAGATAGGCGGCCAGCAACCCAAAGGACAATTGGCCCAGAACACGATGCAGGAAGCTCTTATTCGGCGTGGTGTAGCTCCAGACGCGGACAACCTTGACGCCATCACGTGTCTCCCGACGATGGCCACGCCGGTACTCAGGGGGCACGATGCCCGAGGGGTAGTTGGGCAGAGTGGTCAGCACGGTGACCTCGTGGCCCCGCTTGACCAGCCGGGTCGCCATCTCGCTGATGCGCGTCTGCGGCGCGCCGACCTCAGGGGGATAGTAGGGCGTCAGAAAGAGTATATGTGCCATAGCCTCAGGCCCACCTTGCGTTGATATCCCCACATATATAAACCCTAAACGCGCTGCTCCTGCCGTTGTAACGCCCCAATGTCTCCAGGGTGACTCGTATGGTCCATGGCGAGAGCTGCTTTGGCGCCGTATCACACGTGATCGCACCCGAATACCGCGAGGTGGTCAGCCATCTCGATGCTGGCTCGCAGTGGCGGCAGGGCCGCGACTCGGGACCGGGGATCCTTACGCCTCTGCCGGAGATGTCAGCCCGCCCGCTCTGGCACACGTGTGCCGCCGCGCCGGACACTCAGGAGCACAACGATGGTACACCAAGTACCCTGCCTTCACAACAGAATCAGTCCCAACGTACTACCATTTGAGGCGGCCTGGTCTGTGCGCATCAGCCCTGTGTGGGCGACCGGCGTCGGGACGATGTCTCGATCACAGAGCGGTAGAGGGACTCTAACCGAAGCGCGAGGCGGTCAACGTCGTGTTCCGCGATCACCCACTCTCTGGCCTGTTGGCCAAGGAGGCGCGCGGCCTGACGGTCCCGGTAAAGCGACTCGAGATGTGCCGCGACGTGGTCGGGGCTTGTCGCGTGGCACAGCGGCGGGGGCGTGGCGTATGCCTCAGGATAGGTGGAGGAGACAATGACCGGCTTTGCGCAGCTCATTCCCTGCAGCTCAGAGAGGCCCAGAGCGCCGAGCACAAATTGCCCCGTGATGACATCTGCCTGCCGCAAGAGCTCGTGCGTGTGATCTGGCGCTGGGTTCGTGAGGAACTCAATGCCTTCCCCATAGCGGCCCTTAAACGCCGCGGCAAGGGGGCCGTTGTCCATGGCCCACAATCTCACTTCAGGATGCCGCGCTTTGAAGCGCATCATCCCCTCTAGCGCGACCGGGTTTCCCTTTTCTGGGGCTAACCGAGCGAAGTGTAAGACGGTAAAAGGATGAGGCGTGAGATCGTCAGCAGGGCTGAACCGGTGAGTATCTACGGGTCCAGGGAGGAACATGGCATCAGGACGCATGGCGCGCGCGATTGGCAGCAGGTCCGGCGTGATGACGAGCACTGCCGCCGCACGCCTGAAGATGTGTGCGAGGATGGCCTGAGAGCGAAGCGGCCGCGTGCGATAGCCAAGCTCGTCGCCCTTGGGATAGACCTCATAGGGCCTGATGTCGCTGCCATGGCAGTGAACGATAAAGGGCACGCGACTGGCCAGGCCTAAGATTCCGTACGTGGCCCAATTGATATGCATGATGTCGTAGTGCTTCGCATTCAGGCGGCGCGCCTCACGGCCTAAATCCACGACGCGCGCTGGCATCAGCGCCATCTTGATCGGGAGTGGGCGTCCAGCGCCGACCAGGCTCGGTCGAAAAATCGTAGAGGTATGGCCAAGGCGGTCAAGGCCGCGAATGTAACTCTCCGCCACCTGATTGAGCGTTTCGACGTGGAGGATGCGCACGCTACATTTCCCTCACGGTCGAGGCGATATCCGCGGGCGCCTTGGCCAGCGGTGCAGGCTCTGGCGACTCATGCGAGGGCACGGTGATCGCCTCGGGGAGCGCCAAGACGCGCTGGTAGAGCCCAAATAGCTGGCTGCGCTCGTGCTCCCAGCTGAGGTCGCCTCGCGCCGCGGCCAGCGCATTGCGTCGCATCCGCCCCAGAGCTTCGCGATCCGCCAGCACGGCGCTCAGCGCGCGACCCACCACCGCGGGCTCAGTAGATGCGACCAGGGAGCCAACATCATACCTCGCGACGAGGTCGGCCACGGCATCGAGGTCCGAGGCAAAGACCGGCACGCCGGCCATCAGGTATTCAAAGAGCTTGTTCGGCAGGCACATCTGGACATTCGGTGAGTGGTCACGCTGATAGACGATCAGGCCGAGGTCGGCTGAGGCGGTCCACGCCAGGAGCTCACTATAGGGCACCGCAGGCAAGATGCGAACGCGGTCGCTCACCCCCTCACGCTGCGCAAGCTCCCGAAGTGGCTGCTCGAGGGCGCCATTCCCCATCAGCACGATGACATGTGGCGGCTCCAAATAGCGAGCGGCACGCACGAGGTTATCGAGCGCCCGATCGGCCTGCAGGTTGCCTTGATAGAGTGCGATGCGCACCTGCGGGCCAAGCCCCAGATGCTCGCGCAAGCGGTCACTCGTCATGGGCGCCCGATACGCCAGCACATTGCGCACCAGCACCGGCATGGGGCCACCGAATTGCCGGTGGATCTCGTCAGCGATGGGCGGCGAAACCGTGATGATGCCGCTGCAGCGGGGCGTCATGGCGCGCAGCGCAACTCTGGCCATCGCACTGAGGCGTCGCCACCGGAGCTCACTCGGCCCGCTGATGGGCAGCTCGTGCGCATCGAAGATGAGGGGCTTGCGGTGCAGTCGAGCGGCAAGATAGGCAGCGGGGAGGGCGTTCAGGTCGTGCGCATGGTAGACATCGGCGCGGGTGCGAGCCATCGCCCAGGCGCCACTCAGCGTCATGCGCAGCGCCTTGACCAGGAAGAACGGCTTGAAGCGCACGGGAACGAACCAGCTGGGCATCCTGATATGCTTGAGGTGCACCCCGCTGACGTCCTCTTCGCGTGGCCGTGTCGTATCCCGCTCTATATCAATAATCGAGACATCCATGCCCGCCTGGAGCAACGTAGTCGCCTCGCGCATGACGCGCCCATCGGTTCGCGACATCCCCAGGACATGCATGCAGACGCGAATTCGACGAGCTGGGCGCGCGCTCCGGTCCGACGGCTTTGACACTACTTGCTTCACTCTCACGGCGCAGAGCCTCCCCATCCACCCAGATGATAGTCTCGTTCTGATAGGGGGAATCGGGCGACGCCTTCCACCTCAGCGCGGATTCCGCCAGCGCTATTCTACCTTGGGGCCCTCCGTGGCGACAATGCGCACTAGCACATTTAGGGCGCGGACGGCATCTGTGTGTGGCTACCCACGACCTCGCCCTCACCGTGGCACACCGAAGCCCTGCCACGCTAGCCTGCAAGATGTGCAAATTGTGATTGATTCACTTACCATCGGCTAATGAATTCTAGTCTTGTGCCATCTGGCTAGGAATCACAGTTTGAATGTCTATTAGGTAGCTCTCCGGTCTTCGCTGGTCATGTCCAGTAGGTGCTGGAAAATGCGCCAGAGTACCTGAACGGTGCTGTCGCCGATAGAGCACTGCAGCGCCTCTTGACGGGATCAGGGGAACCCAAGCACTGCGGGCGAGTGAAGCGCTGTTTCGACTTGCGTGATGCCCTGCTCGAAGCGGGCGAGATCTCCTCCTTTCTCGCGCACGCGTTCTCGCTGCCACCGCATCAAGGTAGGAATCATCCACAATAAGGCGACCACACGGCGCTCAATCTGAGTGGCTGATCCAAAGTCTATGGCGTGCAAGAGCTGCAACAGCCGGGCCAACCCACTGGTGTCGAAGTCTCCCTGT
>DASWAC010000505.1:0-2135 GCA_036391335.1 Ktedonobacterales bacterium | reverse complement strand
AGGCCAACTCCACCGTCTCCCCGGTCAAGTCCTGCACGGCCTGGGCCAACTGCCCGACCTGAGCCTGGTCCGGCTCATTGGCCGGAGTGACGACCAGGGTCAAGAGGGTGGCCCAGGGTCTCTACCACTAGATGGACCTTGCTCCCCTTGCGGCGCTTAACCCCATCGTAGCCAGCACGGGAATCACTTTCCGGGGTGGATTGCAGGGTCCGGCTATCGATGACGACCGCCGAAGGCTGCCCGCGCCGCCCGTGCACCAGGCACGTCATCAGCCGCAGGTCGTGGGCCAAGGCTTCGCTGCCAGCCAGCGCTGGGTCTGCTGAGAGACCAGCGGCCAGCGCGGGAAATTGGTCGGCAAGAAGCGCCACTGAGCTCCGGCGCTCGCACGATCCAGCGCGGCGCATTGAAGACCTAGCGCAGGTCATGTTTGCGTTCCAGCACATCCTCGGGGAGAATCGTCAGCTACGGAGCCACGAAGGCCCACTCCTCATCCGTCACATCAGTCGGGTAGGCAGAGGTGGTTCATCCCCTCTACTCTACCTCACGTCCCTAACGCGCTCTAGGCACGAAGCGACTAGAAATCGCGGCGGCGCTCGCGCTTCGGCTTCGCAGGCTTCGCTGGCTTGCTGGGACGCGCATTGCCCCAGTCGTCCTCCTCCTCATCCTCATCATAGTCGAGGTCTTCGAGCTCTTCGAGGGACTCCTCTTCGATGCCCTTATCCTCATCCACCAGATCTTCAAACTCGCCGTAATCAACGAGGGGCGCCTCATCGCTGGCTGCCTGGAAGTCGGCGGTGTCATCGTCCATCTCGGCGGACTTCTTCATGAGGTCCGCGATGCCCTTGAGCCCTTCGAGCGAGGAGATGCGCGTCTCCTTCTCGGCCTTGTCAGCCTTCTCCGCCTTGGCGGCCTTCACGGGCTTGGCGGGCTTCACCAGTGGCTCGATGATCTCGGGCTCTTCTTCCACCTCGACCGGGCGGGTGGCGACGCTGGAAGCGGTGACCAGCGGCTGGCCGGCCTGCTCGAGCCAATAGTCGGAATAGTAGTGTGGGCCATTGTCCTGACCGGACGCACGGTTTGTCATCTCTGCCCTTGTTTCGTAGCGGGTGGCGCGCCGCACTGGCCCGCCATGACATGTGGATATTCGATGCATGCAAGTGAGACGCCGCAACGGCAGCGCCTTCGCACTATTGTATGCCCGCGCTCGCGGGCCCGTCAAGCGCCGCGCGCCGATAGCGTCACATGCCGCCCGGTCGCCGCGGGCCCTGTCGGAAGCGTGCCTTATGCCCATTGACTCATGCGGCCTGCTCGATGAGAAGCCGCCTCGCGCACGCTCATCGCAAGATCTGCCAGCGCGCCTGCTGGGCATCGCCAGCGTCACTCGTCACACGGCCCTCGCGGGCCAGCTTGCGCAGGTGCGCCTCGACAGACATGGCGGCGTAGCCGTGCAGACCTGGGTCCACATCGGCGTAGATGCCGCTGACTAGCTCGGCGATGGTGCGCGGGCCAGCCGCCAGCCCGGCCAGCACCTGCTGCTCACGCTCGTTGCGGTGGGCAATATAATAGTCCAGCAGGGCGACGGGATCGTCAATCACGGGGCCATGCCCCGGCAAGATGAGCCGCAGGTCGAGGGCACGCAGCCGCTCCAGCGAGGTCATGTAGTCCAGCAGGTCACCCTCTGGCGGCGCGATGACCACCGTTCCCCGGCCCGCCACATGGTCCCCCGCGAAGAGGGCGCCCGCGTCTTCCAGCAGGAAGCTCAGGTGATCGAATCGGTGCCCCGGCGTGTGGATGGCTCGCAGTGCCCGCCCATCTGGCAGCACCGCCTCGCCATCCGCGACGACACGATCCGCATGGGGAGAGCCCTCGACGCTCCACGCCAGGATGGGCGCGTTGGTCAGCTCACGCAGCCTGGGTGCGCCTTCCAGGTGGTCGGGGTGCCCATGCGTGATGAGGATCGCGCTGGTGCCGCCACGCCGCCGGGCCAGATCGGCGAGCGCGACGAGGTGACCTTCGTCGGCGGGACCGGGATCGATGATGACACTGCCGCCCTGCGGCCCGGTGACGACGTAGGAGTTCGTGCCCTCGCCGGTGAGCGGTGACGGATTTGGCGCGAGCACACGGAAAACCCCATC
>DASWAC010000504.1:0-5053 GCA_036391335.1 Ktedonobacterales bacterium | reverse complement strand
TGGGGGCCGAAGGGCGTGCGCACGATACCCTCTTTGGTCACGCCGATCTGCACGACCGCCGGGCCGATCTGCTGCACCGCGTTGATGATAGTGCGCGAATACGCATCGAGGGCTTCTGCGTCAGGCACTGTGGTAGCGCGTTTGTCAGTACGCGAGATGCCAAACCATGACATGGCGCAGCTTCACCTTTCCTTGTGAGGTCGCCGGGTGCGACCAGTTCATCCTGAGTGCTGAAAGCATAGCACGTGAAGGGGGTCTGCCGAAAGTAGCCAGGCGCACGCTCATTTCAGCAGGCCAAGCGCGAGCGCATAGAAGAAGATGGCATAGATGGCAAAGAGCAGACTATCGGCCCGGTCGAGCATGCCCCCGTGGCCGGGAAAGAGATTCCCACTATCTTTCGCATCTACCGCCCGCTTGATAGCGGATTCGCCCAGGTCGCCGATGACCGCCACGACGCACACGAGCGCCCCCAGCACGACCTGGTGAAGGAGCGGGATGTGCAGCGGCGCGGCAGCGAAGTGGTCAGCGCCAGCGCTCACGACGATGACGGCGATGATGGTGAAGACGAGGCCGCCAAAGAAGCCTTCCCAGGTCTTATTGGGGCTGATGGTGGGTGAGAGCTGGTGGCGGCCCAGATAGTGCCCGGTGAAGTAGGCGGCCGCATCGTTGGCCCACACGGCCAGCAGCAGCATGAGCAGCCACCAGAAGCCGCGCGAGAGGTAGCCAGGCTGATCACCGCGCACGAGAATGATGAGTGAGAGCGGCCACGCCAGATAGAAGGGCGCGAAGACGGTCATGCCGATGGCGGCGATGGCGCGCTGCGTGGGGAGCTGTGTCACGATGATCCAGACGATGACCCCGACAACCGAGCCGGTGATGGCAATGGCGGTGAGAGTCAGGCGCTGGCTCGCGAGGAAGGGCATGCCACTGAGGAGGAAGACCGCGCCCACAGGGAGGGCCACGCTGAGCGCGAGGGGCCATTCACGGCGGGCGACCAGGCCGCGCAACTCGAGGACGCCGGCCACATAGACAGTGGCTGCGCCTGCGAAGGCCCACCAGCCACCACCCCAGACCAGTGCGATGACCACAGGGATGAGCACCAGGGCCGAGAGCACGCGAGTGCGCATGCTGGCCACCCAGCTTCGCTTCACACCGGCCGCCTGCGACGCGCCTACCTCGCTCGACATGACCGCACGCCTCGCCTTTCTGAGGTAGCCCATGCGTGCCTGGTGACGGCAGCGGTGCTCGTCGCGCTAGGAGGCAGTCCGCATGATGGGACTCTGGGGCGTCAGCTCGTTCAAAGGAGTGCTGCCGACCCCTGCCTCTATCTGCTCATCTATCTTACCAAATCTGCGCTTGCGTGCGGCAAAGGCATCGAGCGCCGCGAGGAATTCGTCGCGGCCAAAGTCCGGCCAGAAGACGGGGCTGGAATAGAACTCGCTATAGGCTGCTTGCCACACGAGGTAATTGCTCAGGCGCATCTCACCGCCGGTGCGAATGATGAGGTCAGGGTCAGGAAGCTCGCGAGTGTAGAGGTGCCGCGCGATGATCTCTTCATCAATCTCACCCGCTGGGATGCCCTGCTCCACGATCCCACGCACCGCATCCACGATCTCGGCGCGACCACCATAGTTGAAGCACACATTGAGCTCCAGGGCGGTGTTGTGCTGGGTAAGGGTCTCCATGTGGTCGATCGCCCGCTGGATGTCCGCGGAGAGATCCTCCCGCCGGCCGATGTGGCGTAGCCGCACCCCATTCGCATGCAGCTTATCCACATCGGTGCGGATGGTTTCCCAGAAGAGGCCCATGAGGGCGTTGACCTCATCCTTTGGGCGGGACCAATTCTCGGTGGAAAAAGCATAGACCGTAAGCATCTGCACGGAATAGTCGTCGCACAGCCGCACCGCCCGGCGCAGCGCCTCGACGCCGGCGTGATGACCCAGCGTGCGCGGGAGCCCGCGTTCTTTGGCCCAGCGCCCGTTACCATCCATGATAATGGCCACGTGATGCGGCACGGCGCGCCCGTCGCGGAAGTGGAGTCGCGCCAGCTCGGCGCCTCTCTCGGCTTCCCAAGCGCGTGTGCCACCATCTATAGCGCTGGTGATGACCATGCGCGCACTGTGCCATAGACTGCGAATCCGGGTTGGTACGACCATATCCTCTGCCCTTCCCTCCGAGCGCCGCCACTCGCGGCGTCGTCGCTAGATCTCCAAGATTTCGCGCTCTTTAGCTTGCCCTACCTTGTCGAGCTCATCGGCATAGCGGTCAGTGAGCTTTTGCAGCCGGTCAGTCCCACGCTTGAGGTCGTCCGTGGTGATCTCTTTCTTCTTTTCCTGATCACGCAGGTGGTCGTGCGCGTCGCGGCGGATGTTACGCACGGCGACCTTTGACTCATCGACCTTCTTGTGCACCTGTTTCACCAGGTCTTTGCGCCGCTCTTCGGTGAGCGGTGGTAACGTCAGCCGAATGACCTGGCCGTCATTGACGGGGTTGATACCCAGGTCGCTCTTCTTGATCGCCTTCTCGATATCCGCCAGGGCTTTTTTGTCCCATGGCTGGATGCTGATGGTGCGCGCGTCGGTGGTGTGGATGGAGGCAATCTGCTGGATCTGCATCTGCTGGTCGTAATAGTCTACCTTGATCTCCTCGACGAGCGTGGGGCTGGCGCGCCCGGTACGCACGGTTCCCAGCTCATGCTGGAGGGTCTCGACGGTCTTCTTCATCCGTCGCTCGGCATCAGCGAAAATATCATCGGCCATGTGGATCAGCTCCTCTCGCGTCCATGAGACGCCCGGCTAACTCTGTGCCCAGCGGAATTCTTCGCCGGAGGGCAGTTCGTGCACCAGCGTACCACACGGCTCGCCCCTGACCACCGCAGCGATATTGCCGCGCTGATTGAGATCGCACACGACGATCGGCAGACGGTTCTCGCGGCACAGGGAAAGCGCCGCGGCGTCCATGATGGCGAGGCCCATGGTGAGGGCGCGCAGATAGCTCACCTCGGCGAACTTGCGCGCATTTGGGTGCTTGAGCGGGTCAGCATCATAGACCCCGTCTACCTTGGTCGCCTTGATGAGCACCTCGCACAGCAGCTCGACACTGCGCAGGGCGGCCGCCGTGTCGGTGGTGAAGTACGGATTTCCTGTGCCCGCCGCCAGGATGACCACACGCCCCTTTTCCAGGTGGCGAATCGCACGCCGCCGGATGAAGGGCTCAGCAATGGATGGCATAGAGATGCCTGTCTGCACCCGGGTGGTCACCCCAGCATGCTCGAGCGCGTCTTGCAGGGCGAGCGAGTTCATGACCGTGGCCAGCATGCCCATATAGTCGGCCTGGGCGCGGTCCATGCCCTGCTCGGCGGTGGCCTTGCCCCGCAGAAAGTTCCCACCGCCAAGCACGATCGCGATCTGGACGCCAAGCTTGTGCACCTGGACGAGCTCCTCGGCGAGGAATTGCAGCACCGTGTTATCAATGCCGAATCCCTGGTCGCCCATGAGGGCTTCGCCGCTGAGCTTGAGTAAGATGCGCTTGTAGGCCAGCGTGGGCGTGCTCGCTGTCATAGCTATTCGCCGAGCGCAAAGCGCGCGAAGCGACGGACCACGATGTTCTCACCTGTCTTGCGGATCAGGTCATCAACCAGGCTGCTGATCGTCACTGAGTCATCTTTCACCCAGGGCTGCTCCATCAGCACTTCAGCGGTCAGCTGCTTCTTGAGCTTGCCCTCGACGATCTGGTCGCGCATCTTCGCGGGCTTCTTCTGCACTTCGGGATCCTCGGCGATCTTGGCGCGCAGCTCAGCGAGCACGGCCTCTGGGATGTCCGACATGGCGACGTACTTCGGATTCGAGCCGGCCACCTGCAGCGCGAGCTCGCGAGCCAGCGTGCGGAAGTCCTCGTTGCGCGCGACGAAGTCGGTGCTGCAGTTCAGCTCGATCAGCGCGCCAAGGTTCCCACCATGGTGGATATATGAGACGATGGCGCCCTGCCGGGTCTCGCGCTCAGCGTTTTTGACCTTCTCGGCGCGCTTCTGGCCTTTTGCCTCGATCAGCTTCACCGCGTCATCTAGAGACTTCGCGCTCTCCAGGGCTGCCTTACAGTCGGCAAAGCCGGCCCCGGTGATCTCGCGCAGCTTCGCGACGTCTTTTGCGGTGTAGTCCATGTGACGATCTGCTCCTTCATGCTCATGCAACATGCCCGCGGGACCCATCACCCGCCAGGCGACGGCCATTGGGCGTGTCGCGATGACCGCCCAATACTATCATGGCCTCTACGCCGCGGCCCGCACTCAAGTGCAACGCCGGCGAGACACAAGGCCACGAAGACACAGGAAACGCGGCACGAGAGCTGTGCCGCGTCGGGGGACTGCCTGCGCGTCCGGCGCGACTGAGCGCCCGGCGCCAAGCTATGCGTTGGCTTCCGTTTGCTCCACTGGCTCGTCTGCCTCGGGGCTCTCAGCCTCGGTAACGCGTGGCGCGGCCATCTCGTCGAGCGTGACCGACGCGCCGGTCACTGCCGACCGCTCTTCGCCTTCGTCCTCAGGCTCCTTGCGGCGGGCCTCAGCTTGGGCCTTGCCGTCGAGGGCAGCATCGGCGATGCGCTCGCAAACCAGGCGCACCGAGCGGATGGCGTCATCATTCGCCGGGATGGGATAGTCCATCTCATCTGGGTCGGTGTTCGTGTCGGCCAGCGCAATGACCGGGATCTCCAGGCGTCGCGCCTCGAGGACAGCGGTGTGCTCCTTCTTCGTGTCGATCACGAAGACCGCGCCCGGCAGGCGGCGCATGGTGCGGATGCCGCCGAAGACGCGCTGCAGGCGACGCAGCTCTTCCTCCAGCTTTTGCGCTTCCTTCTTGGTGAGCAGGTCAAACTCGCCGTTCTCCTTGCGGGTCTCCAGGTTGTTCATATACTTGATGCGCGCCTGGATGGTCGGGAAGTTGGTGAGCATGCCGCCAAGCCAGCGCGTATTGACATAGAACTGGCCGCTGCGCTCCGCCTGCTCTTGCACAATGCTCTGCGCCTGCTTCTTCGTGCCGACGAAGAGGATGGACTCGCC
>DASWAC010000503.1:0-9257 GCA_036391335.1 Ktedonobacterales bacterium | reverse complement strand
ATGCTCTCAAGGTTCCACGTATATTCCTGGGGGATCTCGCTCCTCGCGGGAAGGGTCTTCACACGCTGCTCCTAGTCTCAGGGTACCAGCCAAGCGCTTGTGCTACGATGGCAGTAGTCTACATCTTGTGGGGACTACCCTATCAGGTGGTCTGCTACATTGTGCCTGGAAACGTGAGGTCAACGCCAGTGAGCGAGCTGACGATCGCGCCCCTCGCGCGCGATTTCTATGCCAGGCCGACCCTGATGGTCGCGCGTGAGCTGCTGGGCAAGACCCTCTGGCATGCGACTCCAGATGGGGTCACCGCCGGGGTCATCGTCGAGACGGAAGGCTATATCGCGGCCATTGATCCCGCCGCACATGGCTACCACGGGAAGACGAAGCGTACCGAGGTGGTGTATGGCCCTCCCGGCCACATGTATGTGTATTTCAGCTATGGGATGCACCACTGCTGCAATGCCGTCACCGAGACCGATGGCGCCTGCGCCGCCGTGCTCATTCGCGCGCTGGAGCCCACCCAGGGCATCGAGCTGATGCGCGCCCGGCGGGGTCCCGATATCATTGACCGCGATCTGCTGCGCGGCCCCGGTCGCCTCTGCCAGGGCATGGGCATCACTCTCGCCCGCAACGGCGCGGACCTGGCCGGTGGCTCGCTCGTCATCTCCGAGACGCCCGGCTGGCCAGCGGAGCTCAATGTGATGATCACTCCTCGCATCGGGCTCACCAAGGCCACCGACCTCCCCTGGCGCTTTGCGGTGGCCGGGAGCCAGTGGGTCTCGGGCACACGTCCAGGCAACTGGGACTTCAGTGAGGACGATGTCGCCGAAGAGGAGCCCGCGAGCGCCACCTATGCTGCTGCCGATGTCGCGCCGGCGCGCCGCCGGATCAGCCGGATCGATCCCGATGACAGCCTGGCCGGCAGCCGCGACGCCCACGCATCGTGGACAAATGCCGAATAGCTAGCAGGTCAGACGCTGGCGGGCTACCGGGGTCGGCAGCCACGGCAAGAATGGCTCATTGCCGCCCGTGCGACACACGGCTCATAATCGTGGCCCGCGCGGTACAATGAGATGAGCGCAGACGCCGACCAGCCAGAGGAATCACTACGCCATGCCCATTCGCCAGCTTCCACATGATGTCGCCGCCAAGATCGCCGCGGGCGAGGTGGTGGAGCGCCCGGCCTCGGTCGTCAAAGAGCTGGTGGAAAACAGCCTCGACGCGGGCGCCCGGCACATCCGCGTGGAGCTCGCCGGTGGCGGACTCGAGATGATCCGCGTGACAGATGACGGGGCGGGCATTCCGCGTGATGAGCTAGCGCTGGCCTTCTCGCGCCACGCCACCAGCAAGATCGCCACCGTTGACGACCTGGAGCGCATTGGCACGCTGGGCTTCCGGGGCGAGGCGCTGGCCAGCATCGCTGCCGTCTCGCATGTCGCGCTGATCAGCCGCCACCGTGAGGCGGAGGCAGGCGCACAGATCACCGTGGTTGCGGGCGAGGGAAGCGACGTCACGGCAGCCGCCTCACCGACGGGAGCCACGATCACCGTGCGTGGTCTCTTCGCGAGTGTGCCCGCGCGACTCAAGTTCCTCAAGTCGCGGCCCACCGAGACCAGCCACTGCCTGCACCTCATCGAGCACTATGCGCTGGCCTGGCCCGAGGTGCAATTCTCCGTCACCAGCGAGGGCCGTCGTGCCTTCGAGACGCTGGGCGATGGCAAGCTGAAGCAGACGATCACCTCAGTCTATGGCCTGAGCATCGCCGAGCAGATGGTGAGCCTCGACACTGCCGAAGAGACACCATTCGGTGAGGAGCCGCAGCCGGAAGACCGCCCCGTGGTAACGGGCTATCTCAGCCTGCCGACCTGCTACAAATCCACCCGGCAGTTCATGTCGTTCTTCGTGAACCGGCGCTGGGTGCAGAGCCGCACGCTCACCTTCGCGGTCGAGGAAGCGTATCACTCGCTGCTGCTCATGGGTCGCCATCCGCTGGCGATCATCAATATCAGCATCGATCCCGGTCAGCTCGACGTGAATGTGCATCCGGCCAAGACCGAGGTGCGGTTCCTGCGCGAGCGCCAGGTCTACGCCGCCGTCCAGCGCGCCGCGCGCGCCGCAGTGCTGGCGAATGCCGAGACACCTGCCATCTCATCGTCGGTCTTCTCGGTGCCGGTCTGGGCAATGCCGCTCCCCGCCAGCGACACGCCGCCAGCGCCAGGTCAGCGCGTGATGCCCGCCAGCGCACCCGTGAGCGCGCCCGCTGAGGTGCCCGCGCAGGGTGAGCTGATCGCCCCGCCCACAGCGCCCCCGTCGCTACAGCCACTGCCCGGCCCGCAAGGGCAGCCCGCGCCCACGCAGGCGCCGCTGGTCGGCGGGAGCCGGCTGCCCGTCATGCGGGTGCTCGGCCAGGTCTCGCAAAGCTATATCGTGGCCGAGGGGCCCGAAGGGGTCTACATGGTGGACCAACATGCCGCCCACGAGCGCATCCTGCTGGAGCGCATGGTCGAGCAAGCGCGAGCCCAGGGGATGCTCTCACAGCAGCTCTTGCAGCCCTTGCCCATCGAGCTGGCCCCGCAGGAACGCGAGCGGCTTGACGACCATTCCGAGCAGCTGAGAGCACTCGGTTTCGACCTGGAGCCCTTTGGCCATGACACAGTGCTGGTGCGCGCCATCCCCAGCGTGCTGGGGCCTGGCATGCAGTCGCACGCGCTGCGCGACCTGCTGGTGGATCTCGCGGGCGCGGATGCGGGCGCGGCCAGCCACGGAGAGACGTGGGATGAGCACGCGCTGGCGAACGTCGCCTGCAAGGCGGCCATCAAGGCGGGACAGGCGCTCTCGCCAGACGAGATGCGTGAGCTGCTGCGCCAGCTCGAAGAGACTCACGCGCCGGGAAGCTGCTGCCATGGCCGGCCTACCATGGTGCACCTGAGCCTCTCAGCGCTCGAGCGTGAGTTCGACCGTCGCTAGGGAAGACGCTCGAGCCTGAGAGTGGCCCTCACCACTGGCTCAGCGGAAGGGCTTTCCGAGCGTTGCCCGCCCGCCGAGGAAGGGACGCAGCGCCTCTGGGATGCGGATGGTGCCATCGGCCTGCTGGTGGTTCTCGATCAGCGCCGCGATCGTGCGTGTCGTGGCCAGTGCCGTGTTGTTGAGCGTGTGCACAAAGCGCACCATGCCACTCAAGTCGCGATAGCGCACATCGGCGCGCCGCGCCTGATAGTCGTGGAAGTACGAGTCCGAGTGCGTCTCGCGATACTTCCCCTCCGACGGAAGCCAGCACTCGATGTCGTAGCCCTTGACCTTGGCATCGCCGAGATCGCCGGTGCAGATGTTGAGCACGCGATAGGGCAGATCCAGCGCGCGGACCAGCTCCTCCGAGTTCGAGAGCAGCTCTTCATGCCAACGCACCGATTCTTCATGGTCCGCTCGGCAGATGATGTATTGCTCGACCTTGTAGAACTGATGGACGCGAATGATACCCTTCGTATCCTTGCCATAGGTGCCAGCCTCGCGGCGGAAGCAGGGCGAGTAGCCGACATACTTCACTGGCAGATCAGCCTCGGCCAGAATCTCGCCGGTGTGCATCCCCGTGATCGAGACTTCCGAGGTCCCAATCAGATACACGTCATCGGCGGGCACGGCATAGGTTTGCTCACGACCGCGCGGGAACTGGCTATTCCCGATGAAGCAGAACTCTTTCGCCAGCGCGGGCACGTCCAGAGGGACGAAGCCTTTCGCGGCGACACGACTGAGCGCGAAGCCCATGAGGGCGAGCTCCAGGAAGACGACGTCACCCTTGAGGAAATAGCTGCGCGAGCCGCCAACCTTCGCGCCGCGCTCCAGGTCCAGCCAGTCCTGCCCCTTCATCAGGGCGACGTGATCCAGCGGCTCGAAGTCGAAGTCGCGTGGCGTGCCCTCGCGCTTCACCTCGACATTATCTTCCTCGCCACTCCCCTCGGGGACACTGGCATCGGGAATATTGGGCACGAGCAGCATCAGCTGGCGCAGGCGCGCCTCTAGCTCGCGCTCACGCGGCTCCAGGTCTTTGAGCTGCGTGGCGGCCTCGCGCCCCCTGGCGATGGCCTCCTCACGCGCCTCCGCGTCTTGCCCTGCCTCGCGAATCGCCTTCGAGAGCCGGTTCTGCTCGGCGCGCAGCTCTTCCGCCTCATACTTCACCTGTCGCAGCTCAGCATCTACGGCGAGCAGCGCGTCCACATCCACGTCGGTCTTGCGACGGCGCGCGACATCCTTGATGAGGTCTGGATGCTCGCGAATAAAGGCCAAATCTAACATGGCAGCCCTCCACGCATGTGCCGGAAAAACAAGAAAGCGCCGCACTCGCAAAGGACGAGCGGCGCTAGCACGTGGTGCCACCTTTGTTCGCCACGCGGCATGCGCATGGCCTCAGAGCCCGCTATCGGTGGCCGGCCGTCACGCCTCGGCGGGTGCGATCCCCGTTCGGCGGAGGTGTGGCGCGAGTGGATTTCCGCTCAGACGGGGAACCGCGTCGCATCATCCCGCGGCTTGCTGCATCCCGCACCAAAGCGTACTTGTCTCGCTCCTTGATGGTATGCGGTCGGCGAGGTGAATGTCAAGGCTGCCCTTACCGCAGCAGCTCTGAAGCCAGGTCACCGACCACGTCATAGCGCCCATAGGACGGCATGAGATAGCAGCCCTGGATCATCCCGCGCGCGCGCGCCTGGGTGACGATATCGTGTGCCAGCTCGATGCCCATGTCGCGCCCATGGTCGCCCGCCTCACGCAGGCGTGCCCGCACCTCTTCCGGGACGCTGATGCCCGGCACCTCATTATGCAGATAGTCGGCATGCTTCCAGCTATGCAGGGGGATCATGCCGAGGATGATCGGCACGTCAACGGGGCCAAACGCGGTGAGCAGACGCTCCAGCGGGGCCAGCTCATAGATGGGCTGTGTCATGATGAAGCTCGCGCCGGCATCCAGCTTGTGACGCAGGCGGGCGAGCTCCAGATCGAACTCCGTCTGGTGGCCGGGCTCGCCGAGGCCAACCTTGTTGCGCTCGCGCTCGGTGCTCAGGTCGGTGAGGGTCTCGCTCACGTTCAGGTTGAGCGCCGCGCCATAGAAGAAGGTAGCCTGCCCGCCCAGAGGCGCGCCTGCCGCGTCATGGCCCTCATTCATGCCGCGCAGCACCTCGAGGAGCCCCACGGAATCAATATCCCATACCCCCGTCAGGTTGGGATAGTTCCCACTGCGCATCGGGTCACCAGTGAGCGCGAGGATGTTGCTGATGCCCAACGCGTGCGCGCCCAGCAGGTCTGATTGCAGGGCCATAAGGTTGCGATCGCGCGTGGTGAAGTGGATGATGGGCTCCACGCCACATTCTTCCAGCAGCAGGCGCGCCAGAGAGATGCAGCTCATGCGCACCCGTGCCATCGGACTGTCAGCGATGTTGATGAACTCGACGCCCGACTCGCGCAGCACCTTCGCGCCTTCGACCACCTTGCCCGGATTCAGCCCTTTCGGGGGGTCCAACTCGACGCTGAGGGCGAACTCTCCCGTCGCCAGCCGCGCAGCCAGGCGAGATGGCAATGGCTCAGCCCGCCGGCTCTCCGGGGCGTCTTCCGGCCAGGTGACCCGGGCCGCCGGAGCCGCCGCTGTCGCGACGGAGACGCTGGAAGCCGGCGCCACGCTGGCCAGCGCCGCGTGCATCGCGCTGGTGTGCGCCGGGGTCGTGCCGCAGCAGCCGCCGATGAGTCGCACGCCCGCCGTGGCCATGCGGTGCGCCCAGCCTGCGAAATAGTCCGGGGTCGAGAGGTAGATATAGCGTCCTTCCACCCGTGTGGGCAGGCCCGCATTGGGCAGCGCCGAGAGCAGCACGTCGTCTTCCGCGTCCATCTCGCGCAGAGTGTTGAGCATCTCAGAGAGTGCGTCTTCGATGCCGGCGGGGCCGACGCCGCAGTTGCAGCCGATCACGTGCACGCCCATGCCGACGAGCGCGCGCACGGTCTCCGCCGGGCTATTCCCCGAGAGCGTGCGCCCATCATCGGTCACGGTGATCTGCGCCACGATAGGCAGCGCCGAGACCTCCTGCGCCGCCGCGACGGCCTCGCGCAGCTCCGTGAGGCTGGTGAAGGTTTCCAGCTGAATGAGATCCACCCCACCCTCGACGAGCGCGGCGATCTGCTCACGAAACAGCCCACGCAGCTCGGCGAGCGCCTCAGTGTCGCTGCGCTTGGGCACGCGCGGGTTCCCCGATGGGCCGACCGCTCCGGCGATGAAGACTTGGTGGCCGGCCACCTCGCGAGCCTCGCGCGCGATGCGGGCAGCGTCGCGGTTGATCTGGCTCACCCTGTCGGCCAGGCCATAGGGGGCGAGCTTGTGGATATTCGCGCCAAAGCTATTCGTCTCGATGATGCGCGCGCCCGCGAAGATATATTCCCGGTGGATCATTTGCACCAGCTGCGGGTCCGTCAGCACCAGCTCATCGAAGCAGCGGCGGCTGGTGAGGCGCTCTTGCGCACGGGCATAGAGCATCGTTCCCATCGCGCCATCCGCCAACAATGGACCACGACGCAGCAGCTCAAGCACAGGGTCGCTCATACTAGTTCCCTCAGCTGAAGTAGGGCGGCCAGAAGTGTCTGCCGCAAGACCATTATATTCGTGAGCTGACCGATGCCGCCGGGGACCGGGGTAATCGCGCCAGCAACCTCGCGCACCGTCTCGAAATCCACGTCGCCGACGATGCTGCGATCGGGCAGAGTGTTGATGCCCACATCGATCACTGTCGCGCCGGGACGCACCATGTCCGCATGGATGAGATGCGGCTTGCCCACGGCCACCACCAGCACCTCAGCCTGTTGGGTCCACATGGCGAGATCTCGGGTGGCGATGTGGCACACCGTCACCGTGGCGTCGCGCTGCAGCAGCAGGAAGGCGAGCGGCTTCCCCACGACATTGCTCGCGCCGACGATCACCACACGCTTGCCAGAGAGCGGCACGCGATAGTGGTCGAGCAAGCTCACCACCGCCGCCGGCGTGGATGGCACGAGCGACTGCTGGCGCAAAAACAGGTTGCCGACGCTCGTCACACTGATGCCGTCCACATCTTTGCGGGGATCCATCATCTCGGCGATGGTACGCTGCGAGAGGTGGCGCGGGAGCGGGAGCTGCACCAGGATGCCGTCCACGCCGCGGTCATCGCTCAGCCGCACCAGCGCGCGGACCAGATCGGATTCCTGCGCCTGCGCCGGGAGCTCCACCGCGCGCGACTCCAGACCCAGCTGCAAAGCGGTCCGCTCGATAGCGCGGGCATAGACGAGCGAGGCATCATCGGTCCCCACATGCAGCACGGCTATCGTCGCGGGCCGGCCCGCTCGCCGCTGGAAGCCGATGGCCTGTCGCTTCAGGCGGGTGCGCAGCGCCTCGGCGATGGGCCTCCCTTCGAGGATACGCGCGCTCACGAGGCCTCCTCGAGTCCCATGCTGGCCCGCACGGCGGCGATGGTTTCGCGCAGCAGCGTGGCGGCCTCAGCCTCGCATACGCTGATCTCCTGCCGCGCCGTGCGGGCTTCCACGCTGTCGTGGAGCAGCACCACATTAGCCAGGACATTATACGCCGCCGAGCGGATCCCCGCCTCGATGAGGATGGCGGCGCACGCGGCGTCGCTGGCAAGGGAGCGATTGCCATGCCGGGCCATCTCGAGCGCCAGCCTCAGTGCAGCGCACCCGGCGCTCATCATCATCTGCGGCGGCTGCATAGCGGCCACCAGCGCATTATGAATCGCCGCGGCGCGCATCCCTTGCTCATCCGGGGCGCCACGAGGCCGCGCATAGGCGTCGCGCACCGCCGCATAGGCAGCTTCGTCCGCGGCCATCAGCGCTTGCAGCTCGTCACGCAGCCCAGTTGCCGCCATGACCACGTTGCGGGCCAGTGTGTCACTCTCGGCATAGCGTTCCTTGCCCACGGTGAGGTTGGCCACCATGCCAGTCAGAGCGGCGCCCAAGGCGATGGCCAGGGCGCTGGCGCTGCCGCCGCCAGGCGTGGGACTCTGCGCGCTCAGGGATGCGAGAAAGCCGCCGATGGTGCGCGGGTCTCCGGCCTGTGGATCGTGCGTCATGGGGCCTCCAGATGCGGGACGTAGTGCCCATAGTATAGCGCGCCAGGCGTGCTCGGTTTCTTGACACTCGCATCAGCATCGCCTATTCTGCGGAGGAGGTGGGATGCGCATGGCAACGGCGCGCATGTGCTGCCCACGCGAGAGAGGTGGGGCCCCATGTCTGGCGCGGAGCTAGCGCTTCGGTTCATCGCGGTCATCGTCAGCGCGTATCTGCTGGGCTCTATTCCCAGTGGCGTGCTCGTTGGCAAGCTCTTTGACGCCGATCCGCGCGAGGTGGGCAGCGGCAAGACCGGGCTAACGAATGTGCTCCGCAGCATGGGACCACGCGCCGCGGCCATGGTCTTCGTCCTCGACTTCCTCAAAGGGGCGGTCGCCGTGCTCCTGGCGCGCTTCCTCTGGTTCCCGGCAACCATCCTGCCATTGGTCGGGCCGCTCACCCCGTCGGGTGTGGCCGTCACGAGCCATTGGCAGGCGACAGCGGAAGCCCTGGCCGGGATCACCGTCATCCTGGGGCATACCTTTTCTGTCTTCATTGACTTCAAAGGTGGGCGCGGGGTGCTCACTGGCGGCGCGGTCGTCGTAGTGATCTCACCCATTGGCGCGCTCGCGGGCCTCGCCGTCTTCCTGGGGACCATCTTCGTGACCCGCTATGTATCACTGGGCTCGATCCTCGGCATTCTCACGGTCGCGCTAGCGCAGATCATCCTCTATGTCACGGGGCATGCCCAGCTGCCACACCTCATCTTCGTCGTGGTCGGCGCGGTTGCCATCGTGGCGATGCACCACGACAATATCAACCGCCTGCTGAACGGTACGGAGCGCAAGCTCGGCGACAACACATCGCCACAGCCAAACGTCTCGCCGAGCTAATTGCGTCCGGTCGCCGAGCCCACCAGGAATTTCCAGCCACCGCGCACATATTCGACGGCTGAGAAGATCGTCCACACCACCGCAAGCAAGAGAACGGCATTTGCGATGAAGAGGAGCCAGTCGCCGAAGCTCTGCGCGCCGTGCGACGCCGTGGCGAGCCCAAGGATGAACCAGGCGTGCCCATCGAAGGCGCGCCCCAGCAGAATGCCGCCTATGCCCAGCAGCGAGAAGAACGTCTTCTGTTTACCCAGATTGCCCGCCGGAATGACGACGTTATCGGCGGCGGCTAGCGTGCGCAAC
>DASWAC010000502.1:0-7917 GCA_036391335.1 Ktedonobacterales bacterium | reverse complement strand
CGCGCTGAGCCGGTGCGCACCACCTGTCGCACGGCGGCATAGAGCGGTGAGAGCTTGAACGCGCGCAGCTCGAGGACCCCTGCGCCCGCAGTGGCGCCCGGCAGATGATATTGCAGCTCCTGTATGGGACCGGCGGACCAGAATTCCGCGCGCAGCTCGCGCATGCCGCTGAATTCATATTTGCCCACCTCAGCACCCAGCCAATAGTGAGGCGCTTGTCCCGTAGTATGGATGAGCTGTGGCCCTGGCAGCAGGCTGGCCACCGGCGAGTTGATGACCTGTCGCACACCGGTTTGCCCGAGCAGGATGTCGAGCCCCGCGGCGGCAGCCTGGGTCAGCAGAAGCGCCGAGAGCAGTGTCAGCGAGACGAGCATGCCCACCGCTCCTGCGCTGGCCCGGCGGAAGCGGCGCACGCGATCCATCGCCTCGACGAGCAGTGGCCAGGCCAGCATAGCGCGTGATGGTGGCGCACTGGGCGGCAGATCGAGACCCAGTCGCTCGAAGACACGCTCGGCCAGGTCATGCTCATAGGTGGGCGCCAGCGGCTCACGATAGCTGTCGCCCATGATCGTGCGCACATAGTCAGGGGGAAGCTCTTCTTCCTCCACACGATAGCATGCGCGCATGATCTCCGCGAAGCTTATCTCGTCCTCAGTGAAATCCGCCGGGAAGAGCGAATTCCGATTCCCAGCGGTCCCCTTAGGGTCGCCTGAGTGCTCGTGTTCGCTCATTGTCGTGTCCCTCGATGGCCTTGAGCGCCTCGCGCATCACTTTGCGCGCGCGCCATAGCTTGGTGTCGATAGAATGACGGGTTAGCCCCGTCGTCGCGCTTATCTCTTCGGGGGTCTTGTAATGTAAATACCTCAAATAGACAAGCGTTCGGTCGGTATCGGAGAGCGCTCGCAGCATGGCGTTGAGCACCTCGCGCTGCTCGTGCCGCTCGGCGACCTGCTCGATAGAATTATCGATGAGCGTGCTGGGCAGCGTTTCGGCACGCGGCTCCTCACCTGGGGCGGTCACCGCTCCGGTGGCCACATCCAGCGAGACGGTCACGCCGCGCCGCGCCAGCTGGCGCCGCTTGTCGAGTGCGAGGAACTTCGCACGCATTGAGAGCCACGCCCGCAGCGTGCCCCGGGCAGGATCGAGACTCTCGATCTCACGCCAGGCCACCACAAACAGGTCATTGGCGCACTCCTCCGCATCCTGTGTGGTTCCGACACCTGCCAGCACTACCCGGATGTAATAGGTCATCTCACGCGCATAGCGCTGAACCAGCGCCTCAAGAGCACGCAGGTCGTGCTGTCGCAGACCCTGATAGAGGGTCTGGTCTGACCACTCTTCGTGCACGGTGTCATCCCCCATGGCTCCATCTGGCTCGGCAGCGTCGCCGTCAGTCAACTGCGGATGTAGGTCGGATGAATCTTGATGGTGAGCATCACCATACCGGGAATCGTACAAGTGTCCTCCCCTACCTCTTACCTACGTCACCTGATTCGCGAACTTCAACACTGATCTCACCATCCTGGTAAAACGTCCCTGGTAAAACGTCGCCAGAATTGGGAGATTCGTATCTCGCGCTGACCCCTCGGAGGTGCGCCCATTGTTACGGACTGGCGGCAATCTTGTCAAGCACTCACTACAGAGCCGGGTGACGAGCGGCTTTTCTCACTCGCCCAGCCATCGCATGAAGAGCGTCGAGTCTTCACGCGCCTCCCAGCCATGCTTCACATAGAAGCCACGCCGCCATGACTCGCGTTCCTTGCGATTGAAGAGAATCAGCCTGTCGGCCCCGCGATCTCTTGCCTCAGATTCGATGGCGGCGAGCAGCCGCCCGCCGATCCCCTGGCCGCGCGCCGCCTCACTGAGGAAGAGCTCCGAGATATAGCCTTCGGCGCCTCTCATCAGATTGGGAAACCAGTGCGCGGCGAGGTAGCCAACGACCACACTATCACGCTCGGCCACCAGCACCGTCGAAGCGCCATCAGCGCACGCTGCCAGCTGCGACGCCACCCGCTGCGTGGTGGTCGCCAGCGATTCAGCAGTGATGTGCTCGAACCAACCGAGATCGCGCAGCACGCCGGCAATCCCTGCCGCATCTTCCGGCCGCGCGAGCCGCAGCGTTACAGCTGCCATGGCTCGTATCCTCTCACTCTACGCCAAAATGATGCCGCGCCGCCAGTCGCACGCGCTCCATGACGACCTCCACCGGCAAGCCGTTGGCAGCAGCGGCCGCGCGGCAGTCCTCATATTCCGGCGCGACACTCAGGATGCGCTCCCCGGCGAGCTTGAGCTTCACCCGCATGGGGCCCAGTGGCGTCTCGATGACCTCCTCACGGCGCGTAGCGATCAGCCGCTCGCGCAGGCCCATCCGCACACCCAGCGTGCCACTCTCGCGCACGATCAGCTCGGCCAGGGCGCGGGCCTCGGCCGGACGGGCGATCACCGTGAGCTGGGTCGCGGGCCGGAACTTCTTCATGCTCAGTGGGCTGAGGGTTACATCCAGCGCTCCCGCCGCCAGCAGCCGCTCGGCCAGCCAGCCCAGCGCCTCGCCGGTCACGCTGTCTATGTTGCTCTCGATGACGGTGACCTCATCTCGCTCGAAATCTCCCGCCGGCTCGGTGGTCTCGGCCAGCACGAGGCGCAGGCAGTTAGCCCATGGCAGCTCGCGCCGGCCAAAGCCATAACCCACCTGCCGCACCCGCATGCGTGCGGGCCGGTGGAAGCGCGCCAGGGTCGCCACGATCGCCGCGCCGGTGGGGGTGACCAGCTCCCCCCACGCCGCATCGCCGCCGGGGGCGTCACGCCAGATGGCGTCTGTGCCTTCCAGCACGGCATAGACAGCGGGCGCGGGCACGGGAAGCAGACCGTGCGCCGATGGCGCCTGCCCCGCGCTGAGTGGCAGCTCTGAGCAATAGAGCTCCGTGACACCCAGCAGGTCGAGTCCCACCGCCACGCCGGTGATATCAGCGATGCTATCAACCGCGCCAACCTCATGGAACGTGACCGCCTCCGGAGCCTGCTGATGCACCCGACCCTCGGCCTCGGCCAGGCGGCAGAAGACCGCCAGCGCGTGCGCCTCGGCGGTGGCGCTCAGGCCACCCGCGCGGATGACTGCCTCGATCTCGGCCAGGGTGCGATGCGCGTGCTCCTCCTCACCATCGGTGAGCCGCACGAGCGCGCGGGTGCCATGCAGGCCGTGGCTGCTGACCGCCTCGCGGGCCACCTCGAAGCCGCCCAGTGGCAGCCCCGAGAGTGCGGCGCGCAACGCGGCGAGGTCCATTCCGGCGTCGAGGAGGGCGCCTAGCAGCATATCCCCACTGATGCCTGAGAAGCAGTCGAGATAGGCAAGCATGGAGGTCCCCCGCTTCTAAGAACACCTACCAAAACCTCTGGTAGGAACCGTGCCGCCCTCACCCCCTGCCCCCTCTCCCCGGATGGGAAGAGGGTCTCGTGGGGCGGTGGCGAGTTTTGTTAGACACACTAAGGATGATCGATCCCGGCGATCTCGATGGCGCCAGGAATCACATAGGGCTGTCGCGCCAGGTAGCGCAGGGCCTCACCGGCGAGGTAGAGCGAGCCTGCCACGCAGATCAGGTCACGCGGCCCCGCCTGCGCCACAGCCAGCGCCAGTGCCGCGTCGGCATCAGCGGCGACCACGATCTCGGCCTGAGGCACGCTCTGTCGCAACAGCGCGCCCATATCCGCTGGCGGCAGCGCCCGTGGGGACCGCGCCGCAGTGGCCACCACCAGGGCGGGCGCGCCCTGGGCTACCTCGCGCACGATACCCGTGATGTCTTTATCGGTCATCGTGCCCATCACCAGCACCAGGCGCTCGAAGGTAAAGTGCCGGCGCAACGCCTCGAAGAGACGCGCAAACGAGGCGGCATTATGCGCCCCATCAACGATAATCCAGGGCTCGCGCGCCACCACTTGCAGCCGCGCAGGCCAGCGCACCGTGGCCATCCCCTCGCGAATGGCCGCCTCATCCAGCGCGATGCCTCGCGCCGCGAGCACCTCAGTGAGGGACTCCGCCAGGGCCACTGCGACGGCCGCGTTTTCGATCTGGTGCGTGCCCAGCATCGCGAGCCGCACGCTGCGATAGTCGCGCAGCGCCGTGCTGATGGAGCCCACCTGCCACTCGCTCGTGCCCTCGCCCGCACGCCAGATGACGTCACAGTCAGGCTCGCCTGCGGGGCCCACCCGGACCAAGGGAGCGCGACGCTCGTGGGCGATCTGGGTAATGACGTCGAGCGCCTCAGGCTCGCGCACGGAGGTGATGACCGGCACGAGTGGCTTGATGATGCCAGCCTTCTGGCCAGCGATCTCGGCCAGGGTGTTGCCCAGCACGGCCATATGGTCATAGCTGATGCTGGTGATCGCCGTGGCAAGGGGCTGCACCACGTTCGTCGCGTCGAGTCGCCCGCCCAGGCCGACCTCGATGACGCTGTGCGCTACCCTCGCCTCACGGAAGGCCAGAAATGCCAGCGCGGTGGAGACCTCATAGGTAATGAGCGGGCCAAGTGCGGGGTCCACCTGCTCAGCGGCAGAGCGCACCAGCGGCACCAGCCGCGCGACCTCACCCTCGCTGATCGGCGCGCCATCTACCTGGATGCGCTCACGGAAGGTGTGCAGGTCAGGCTGGGTGTAGAGGCCCACGCGCGCGCCTGCCGCCCGAAGGATGCCGGCCAGCATGGCGCTGGTCGAGCCCTTGCCCTTGGTGCCCGCGATATGGGTGACGCCATAGGCGCGCTGCGGCTCACTCAGAGGGGCTAGCAGGGCTCGCATGCGGGCGAGGTTGTCTTCACGGTTGCGATCTCCGCTGCGGTCGAAGGCGCCGGTGCGCTCGAAATCGCTGAAGCTGTAGAGCCAGGCCAGCGCCTCGGCATAGGTGAGTGCGCTCATGAGGCAGTCTCGCGCCATCCATGCACGATGGCATCGGTCATCCGCGCGACACGCGCCATCTGCCGCACGTCGTGCACCCGCACGATCGCCGCGCCCCCCGCGATGGCCAGGGTGGTCGTGGCGGCCGTTCCTTCCAGCCGGTCTTCCGGTGGCGTGCCCAGCACCAGGCCGATGTGCGACTTGCGCGAGGTTCCCACCAGGAGCGGACGCCCCAGCGCACGCAGATCGGCGAGGTGGGCCAGCACCGGGAAGTTTTCCGCGCCGGCCAGGCCAAAGCCGAATCCTGGGTCCAGGATGATGCGCTCCCACGCGATGCCCGCGTCGAAGGCGCGCTCCAGGGCGAGGGCGAGCTGGCGGATGACATCGCTGACGGGGTCCAGACGTCGCTGCCCGCGCACGTTCGACATCAGCACCACGGGCACACCATGCTCGGCGACCAGTCGCCCCAGGGCCGGATCCGCCCGCAGGGCATAGATGTCGTTGACCATGCTGGCTCCCGCGTCGAGGGCGGCCTGGGCCACACCGGCCTTCGAGGTATCCACCGAGATGATGACCTCAGGGGGCACGGCTGCGGCGATGGCGCGGATGACCGGCACGACACGGTCGCGCTCGACCTCGGCGCTCAAGGGAGGCTGTCCCTCGGTCGCGGGCCGTGTGGACTCGCCGCCGACATCCAAGAGAGCCGCGCCGTCGGCTACCATCTGGCGCGCCTGCGCCACCGCCGCCGCGATCACCTCATCGCGTGAGCGCCCCTCTGTGGCGATGCCGTCTGCCGAGAAGGAGTCCGGTGTGACGTTGATGATGCCCATGATGTGGGTGTGGGTATCCCAGTCGAGCCGGTGGCGGCCCCAGATCATCGGCTGCGCCGGCGATGCGTCAATCACGGTATGCGAGCTCCTTCAAGGGCGGCAACTGGCCATATCGGGTGGGAGTATAGCACCGGGTGGCGCATGGCTCTCAAGGGCACATCAGGGACGAGGTGTGGCGACGATGACATGGCGTACGAGACGGCAAAGCGCCTGACACGCGTGAGCGCATCAGACGCTTCGGGATTGCCAAGAGCTAGCGGGTGGTGTTCGCCACGGTGAGAGCCTCGACGACGCCGGCATTCGCCGGGTAGCGCTCCAGCGCCTTGAGCAGCTGCTCGGTCGCCTGGAAGACCGGAACGTCAGCCAGACGGCGGCGCAACAGCGTGGCGGCACGCAGCTCCTCTGGCGAGAGGAGCATCTCCTCGCGGCGTGTGCCCGATTTGATGACATCCACCGCCGGGAAGATGCGGCGCTGCGAGAGCTCACGCGAGAGGTGCAGCTCCATGTTGCCGGTGCCCTTGAATTCCTCGTAGACCACGTCGTCCTGGCGGCTGCCAGTCTCGACGAGACAGGTCGCGAGGATGGTGATGCTGCCGCCTTCCTCCAGGTTGCGGGCGGCGCCAAAAGCTCGGCGACCGGTGTCGAGCGCCTGGGCATCTATGCCGCCTGAGAGCGTGCGGCCCTGGCTGCGCGTCGCGAGGTTCTCGGCGCGGGCGAGGCGGGTGAGGGAGTCGAGCACCATGAAGGCGTCTTTCCCTTGCTCGGCCACCCGTTTGGCGCGCTCGACCGCCACCTGCACCAGCCATGCGTGCCGCTCGGAATCTTCATCGAAGCTGGCGGCATAGACATGACCACCAGAGGGTTCCAGGCGCAGACGCAGGTCGGTGACTTCCTCGGGGCGCTCGCCTACCAGCACGGCCATCACGACGGCGTCGGGATACCCCTGCAGCACGGACTCAGCGGCCTCGCGAATGAGTGTCGTCTTGCCCGTCTTGGGGGGCGCCACGATCAGCGCACGTGAGCCGAAGCCCAATGGCGCGAAGAGATCGATCACGCGGGCCGACATCGGCCGGGGACCCTGCTCGAGCTTGATGCGGCGATCTGGGAAGGTCGCGGTCATCTGCTCGAACTGGCGG
The DNA here is from genome assembly GCA_036391335.1 of Ktedonobacterales bacterium. Classification (GTDB taxonomy): domain Bacteria; phylum Chloroflexota; class Ktedonobacteria; order Ktedonobacterales; family JADMIN01; genus DASWAC01. The sequence goes on along the minus strand of DASWAC010000502.1, from coordinate 1,070 downwards.
CGCTCGGCGGCTGCCTCGAGTGGGCTTTCGTTCACTACCGCGATCTGGGTCACGATCTTGACGCCGGTGCGATCCTCGTAGGCCTGACCTGAGGCGAGGTCACCGGATCGCAGGCTCCAGTTGCGCGCGTGATTGGGATCAATGCGCGCGATCCGCGTGAGGGTGCGCTCGTCGAGCAGCTCGGCGCTCGTCAGCCCACGACCACCACCCAGCCAGACGATGCCGTGCACGTCGATCTGTGGCGCATTGGCGGGTATGACCGGCGCGCGCTGCCCATAGCGATCTTGCGTGGGGGTTGCGGCACCATAGGCCTGGGACTGGCGCTGCTGGTTGCGGCCTGGCTGGTTGCGGCCACCCTGCTGCGTGCCACGGCCTGGGCCTACCTGGCCGCGCCGGTTTGGCTGGTTGCGCTCTTGTTGTTGCCACTGCTGCCCGCGCTGCTGGTAGGGCTGCCGGCCTTGCTGACGGCCAGTAGGCCGCTGCTGCGCATAGGGATCATTATACTGCTGGCCATAGGGAGGATATCCCTGCTGGCCGGGCAACGGCGCCTGTGGGTCAAAGGGCGGGGGGCTCGGCCGCTGCTGCGGCGCGCGCGCATGTGGGTTATACGGCACGCCACTGCCGCGCCCAGGCTGATAGGGCCGCTGCCCACTATGACGCTGCGGCTGCTGGCGCGGGTTCCCCTGCTGGCGTGGGGGCTGCTCCCCCTGCTGATGGTTATTCTCAGCGGGCGCCGGCAGCGGATCGCCACCCTGGTGCGGCTCAGCCGCCTCGCCGCGGCGGGCGAGATTTTCGAGATCCTCAGCCACGACTTGATTGAGGAAAGGCTCCATCACGTGGCGTGGCTGCTGGCCACGCGGGGTGCGGAAGCGATATTGCTTCGGCTCGCGTAGCGCGCCAGTCTCGGGATTCGCCGCCTCATCGGCTGCGGCCCGCGGCGCGAGTGCTTCAGGCTGGGCCACCGGCACAGATATGGGCTCACGCTCGACCGTCTCACTGGCCACGGTAGACGGACTCGCGGTGCGGCGGGCGCGGCTGCGTGGTGGGGTAGCGGGCGTTGCCTCGGCCTC
>DASWAC010000501.1:0-3921 GCA_036391335.1 Ktedonobacterales bacterium | reverse complement strand
TACGCTCGCCAAGGCCTATCCCATCGCGCGAGTCCCTGTCGCGTTGCTCAGCTTTGTGGGGTCGGTCGCGTTCATCGTGTTCCTCTACACCTTCCCCGACGGCAGATTCATCCCACGCTGGGTGCGCTGGATCGCCGCCATGTGGGTCACCCAGCAGGTCACGCACTACTTCTTTCCAGGCAGCTGGGCGGATATCGGCGCGAGCGCTCCCTCGCTGCAGATCGCCCTGTGGGGTGTCTTTCTGGTCAGCGTGGTCTACGCCCAGACGGTGCGCTATCGCCGGGCGGCCACGCCGACGCAGCGGCAGCAGACAAAGTGGGTGGTGTATGGCATCGGCGTCGCTCTGCTGGGCCTCCTCATCGGCGACGGCATTCTCTTCGCGCTCGTGGCCGGCCGGCGGACCGTCTCGCCCTCGCAGCTGGCGGCCGTCCTGGTCGTGGAGGCGCTGGTCTACCTGGGCATGCTGCTCATCCCCCTCTCGCTCGCCTTCGCGCTGCTGCGCTATCGCCTCTTCCAGGTGGATATCGTCATCAGCCGGACCCTGACGTACGCCGCGCTCACCGCCATCATTCTCGGACTCTACATCATCATCGTCGGAACACTGGGCTATGCCGTGCAGGCGCAGGGCAATCTCGTCATCTCGCTGATCGCCACCGCCATCATCGCGGTGCTCTTCCAGCCACTGCGCTTGGCGGTGCAGCGTGGCGCGAACCGGCTCCTCTTTGGCCAGCGCGACGAGCCCTACGCAGTGCTCTCACAGCTGGGGCAGCGCATCGAGGTGAGCATCGCGCCGGAGGCCGTGCTGCCGACCATCGTCGAAACGGTGGCGTCCGCGCTCAAGCTGCCCTATGTCGCTATCTCCCAGGGACAAGGAGACACCACGCAGGTCGTCGCGCAGACGGGCCAGGCGACTGGACCGCTCACGCGGATCCCGCTGGTCTATCAGTCGGCGATGGAAGGCGAGTTCCTCCTCGCGTCGCGCGCGCCGGGTGAGTCCTTTGCCCCAGCCGATAGGCGACTGGTCGAGGATATCGGGCGCGAGGTGGCCATGGCGCTCTATGCGGTGCGTGTCACGGCGGATTTGCGCGCCGCCAACCGCGAGCTGCGGCACTCGCGAGCGCTGCTGGTGACCGCGCGTGAGGAAGAGCGGCGACGGTTGCGTCGCGACCTGCACGACGGCCTGGGCTCCGCGCTGACGGGAGTCTCGTTCAAGCTCGGGGCAGCGCAGAACCTGCTGGCCGATGCCTCACCCGACGCCGAGAAGCTCGTCGGCGAGGTGAAGGGACAGGTGCAGAGTCTCGTCGCAGATGTGCGCCGTGTCGTCTATGATCTGCGCCCACCCACCCTCGATGAGCTAGGACTCCTCGCCGCGATTCGCGAGCGTGCCAGCGCTGCCGAGATGAATGGCGCGCAGGTGCGTGTGGAGGCCGCCACGCTGCCACCCCTGCCGGCTGCCATCGAGACCGCCGCCTATCGCATCGCGCTGGAGGCGCTGGCGAACGTGGCGCGTCATGCCCAGGCGCAGACCTGCGTGATCGCGCTGGCCGTCGAAGATGACCACCTGGCGCTGCGCGTGGAAGATGACGGGGTTGGACTCGCCAAGGATGCCCGCGCCGGGGTAGGGTTGAGCGCCATGCGCGAGCGCGCGGCCGAGCTCGGCGGGGTCTGCGTGGTCACCGCGCGACCCCAGGGTGGCACCTGTGTCACGGCGCGCCTGCCCCTGCTGGAAGATGGCATCGAGCCGCAAGAGGAGCCCGCGTCGTGAGGCGCGGAGGAGGAACCCATGGCGCCTGAGACGATCCGTGTGCTGCTGGTGGACGATCATCCCCTGATGCGCGACGGCATCCGCGCGCTGCTGACCTCGCTCCCCGGCATGAGCGTGGTCGGCGAGGCCACGAATGGCGCGGAGGCGATCACGCGCGCGCTTGAGCTGCAGCCGGACGTCATCCTCATGGACCTGCACATGCCAGGGACGAACGGCATCGATGCGACGCGAGAGATATTGAAGACCTCACCGCACATCGGCATTCTCGTTCTGACCATGCTCGAAGATGACGACTCGGTCTTCTCGGCCATGCGCGCGGGCGCCCGTGGCTATCTGCTCAAGGGCTCAGATCAGGCTGAGGTCATGCGCGCGATTGCGGCCGTGGCCAGCGGCGAGGCGATCTTCAGCCCGGCCATCGCGACACGCCTCATGCACTACTTCGCCAATGCGCGCCCGGTGCTCCCGCCCGCCTCATTCCCAGATTTGACTGACCGCGAGCGCGAGATCCTCGGCATGATCGGCCATGGGAAGAGCAACGCTGAGATCGCGGAAGAGTTAGTCATCAGCCTCAAGACCGTCAGCAACCACGTCTCGAACATCTTCGCCAAGCTGCAAGTCGTGGATCGCGCCCAGGCGGCCATCCGCGCGCGCGAGGCTGGGCTGGAATAACATCGCCCGGTCGGGAAGATCGCCCGCATATTCTTCCCAGGCGCGCGGGAATCTCGCTCATGACGCCCGATATCCTCTCCGAGTACCTTTGAGATGTCCTCTGAGCACACGCGCTCAGAGCATGCAACGGAAGGGGTCTTCCAGGTGTCTATCGCTCCATCCATCGCGTCACGCGGAACGGCCGTGACTGACGCGAATGCGCCCAAGCCGTCATTCCTCAAGCAGCATCCCATCCTCATGTATTTCGTCCTCGCCTATGCGGGCACCTGGCTCGCGCTGGTGCCAATGCTCCTGTCGCAAGACGGCCTGCGGCTGCTGCCCTACCACGTGCCGTTCGCCGTGTTCGCGGTGCTCTTCATCTCGAGCGCACTGCTCGGCCCCACGCTTGCCGCGTTCATCATGACCGCGGCGACCGACGGACGCGCCGGGGTGCGCCGGCTGCTGCGACGCTATGTGCTGTGGCGAGTGGGTGTGCCGTGGTATCTCGTCGTGCTCTTCGGCTACATCGCGTTCTACCTGCTGGCCGCCAGCGTGGCGCAGGGCATGGGACCGGCGCAGAGCGCGCTGGCGAAGTGGCCGCTGCTCTTTACGGCCTATTTACCGGCTGTGCTAACCTTCAACCTGGTCACCGCGGTGGGTGAGGAGCCCGGCTGGCGTGGCTATGCGCTGCCGCACCTGCAGGAAAAGTATGGCCCGGTGTTGGGCAGCTTCATCCTGGGCACACTGCACGCGGGGTGGCATCTGCCGGTCTTTTTCCTGCCGGCGCTCGGCCTGGGAACGCTCTCGCCAGGGTTCGTCGCCATGTGGCTCCCCTCCGTCTGGGGCACCACGCTGGTGTGGACATGGCTATTCAACCGCACCAAAGGGAGTATCCTGATGGCGATCCTGCTCCACTCCGCCTTCGACGCGGCCAACACCTTCGTCATCACGCGATGGACCACGCTGCAGTCAGCCTCCGCAGCTGTGCAGCAGCGCTACTCGCTCGTCGTGCTCGGTCTCTATATCGGAACGGCCCTGCTCGCCATCCTGCTGACCCGTGGCCGGCTGGGGTTCTCCGGCAAGAGCGGCTCGCCCGCGCCAGAGCAGCCAGCCCTCGCGGCGGTCGCGCGCTAATCGCCCCCTCGCTCCAGTGCCCGCTTGCATCCCGATCATTTCGGGTGAGGTGGGCATTGCCGCATGCCTGGCCACTCGCACTTTGCCACAGGATTCTCATCTCACGGCTGTGACCTCACCTTTGCGTCAACTCGTCTCAAGATGATGGGGCCGGCGCGACTCGCGTTCCCTTTTTCACCGCGCCCCTGGCCAGCCTTCTCCTGCGAGACTACCAATACAAATACCCTCGGAGGCGCGCTATTATGGATGATACTCGGCCCCTGAGAAAGCTCCTCCGCATCCCACGCACCCTGCAAGCCGTCAGCCTGTTGGAAGCCTACATGCCTCAGTGGCGCGATCGAGCCGGCCAAATGCTGCGGAGCGCCGCCCGCGAA
>DASWAC010000500.1:0-6435 GCA_036391335.1 Ktedonobacterales bacterium | reverse complement strand
AGATACGCGCTGCCAAAAGAATATGAAGCTATGGTGCGGGGCATGCCATCACACGAGGCGCTGGCGCGGCTGCGGCGTGGTGTCTGGCTGCCCGGCGAGACGCGGCTCACGGCGCCTGCGGTGGTGCGGGTGCTCGGCACGCGAGAGGGCGACACCCTCCTGGCGCTTCAGATTCACGAGGGTCGCAATCGTCAGGTCCGTCGCATGTTCGAGACGGTGGGGCATCAGGTGGTGTGGCTGCGGCGGGTGCGACTAGGCCCGCTCTCACTGGGCGCGCTCTCCACGGGCGCGTGGCGGCTGCTCACCGCCGATGAGGTCGCAGCGCTGCGGCGGGCGACAGGTGGACAGTAGAAGGAGTATCGCCTATGGCACAGTATCTCTATCGCATCACGCCAACGCGGCTCGCTATGCTCACCGAAGGGCTAAACGGGGGCGAGCGTGCGGCCTATGAGCAGCACGCCGCGTTCCTGGAGCGCCTTACCGTCGAGGGCACGATCATTCTGGTGGGGCGCACGCAGAACCGCGATCCTTCGACCTTTGGCATCTGCATCTTCAACGCGGCATCAGACGAGGCAGCCCGCGCGGTGATGGCCGCGGACCCGTTCGTTAGCGAGGGGGTCATGCATGCCGAGCTCTTCCCCTATCGCATCGCCCACTTCGCGCCGGAGAATGTGCGCGAGGAGTAGCGAGGTGAGGAGCAGTGACGCGCTATGGATGCGTGGCTGATTCAGGGGCGGCGGCCGCTTCGGTGAGCGGAACGCCCTTGGGCTGGCGGCGCACGGCGCGATCACCCGTGAGGCGGGTGCGCACCACCCACACGAAGGCCTCCAGGAAGATCTTACGTGACATCTTGCTCTTGCCCACGCGGCGATCCTCGAAGACGATGGGCACTTCCTTGATCGTGCGCCCGCTCTTCCAGAAGTTGTAGGCCAGCTGCACCTGGAAGGCATAGCCCTGCGTCTTGATCGCATCCAGGTTCAGGCGGCGCAGCGCGGCGGTGCGGTAGCAGCGATAGCCGCTGGTGCAATCCTTCACGGGAATGCCAAGCATGACGCGGGCGAAGATATTGCCGCCGCCGCTGATGAACCGCCGCAGTGGTGGCCAGTCGGGGGTATCACCCCCAGGGATATAGCGCGAGCCGATCACGAGGTCGGCAGTCTTCGCGGCTTCGAGGAACGCAGGCAGATAGCGCGGATGATGGCTATAGTCGGCGTCGAACTCGAACATGAGCTCATAACCGTGCTCGATGGCATAATGAAAGCCGAGGACATACGCCGTGCCGAGGCCGAGCTTACCCGGGCGGTGGATGACTTTCACGCGCGGGTCGCCGCCAGCGATCTCATCCGCGACAGCACCGGTGCCATCGGGACTGTGGTCGTCAACGATCAGCACATTGACCTCGGGTGCGACCGCCAGAATATCCGCGATGAGAGGGGAGATATTATCGCACTCATTATAAGTAGGTATCGCGATCAACGTCTTCATGAGCCGGTTGCTCCCTTAGCCAAGCCGCACGTCATATGCCCAGTCGCATTGGGGAAATGTCTCAGACGGTTATATCATCATTCCCGATTTCGCGCGAGAGGCACTAGGAGCCTCTGCCACTAGACGACGCGTCTGCGCAGCTCGGCTAATCGCAGGATTTTCACCTTGCGCTTCTCGGTGCTCACCATCTGGCGATCGAGGAAATAGCCCATCACCTTATTGACTGTCTCACGCGTCGAGCCCACCATCGCCGCCAGGTCTCCCTGTGTCAGTCGCATCTCGATCAAGATGCCACCACCCTCGGCGGGCACGCCATGCAGCTCGGCGAGCTCCAGCAGCTTCTTGGCGACACGGCCATAGACATCGAGGAAGATCAGGTCTTCCACCAGCTCGTCGGTCAGCCGCAGCCGCGCCGAGAGCACCCCCATGATCTGAATGGCAATCGAGGGATAGCGCCTCACCGCGTCGAGAAAGTCGCCACGTCGCATGGCGAGGGCGCTCACGTCTTCCAGCGCCACCGCGCTCGCCGACCGTGGCTTGCCATCCAGCAGGGCCAGCTCGCCGAAGCATTCCCCCGCACTGATGAGCGCCAGCGTGGCGATCTGCCCGTCAGCGCTGGTGACGAAGACGCGTACCTTGCCCGTGCGGATCACATACATAACGTCGCCGGGATCCTCACGGTGAAAGATGATCTCGCCCGCCGCGAAGGAGCGCAGCCGTACGATGCGCGCCAGCTCGCCGAGGCTCTCGTGATCGAGCCCCGCAAAGAGGGAGACCTGCGCGATCGAGTGCTCGTGAGTCGCGGGCGTGCTGCCACCGCTCGACGCCGGCTGTCGCTGAGACATGGATGCCATCCCTTCAGACGAGACGCCATAGCTCACCCCGACCGCGCCTGCTCATGGGCGCTCAGTGTGAGCTATCGTACTCGTTCGTCTGCTATGGCGCAAGAGGATACCTAGACCAGGAGTCCCATCGGCTGCTCGATCAGCCCGCGCACCTCCGCCAAGAAGCGTGCCCCCGTCGCGCCGTCCAGCGCCCGGTGGTCCACGGAAAGGGTCAGCTTCATGCGGTCGCGCACGACCACTTGACCCTCCTCCACGACGGCAGTGGGCTCGATCACCCCCACCGCGAGAATGGCCGACTCAGGTGGATTGATGACGGCGGTGAACTCCTCCACCCCAAACATGCCCAGGTTGCTCACGGTAAACGTGCCGCCCTGAATGTCGGCTGGGGTGAGCTTGCCGGTACGTGCGGCCTCCACCAGCCGGGTGGATTCATGGGCGAGGTCCAGCACGCCGCGCCGGTCGGCATCCGTGATCACAGGCACGATGAGCCCATCATCCAACGCCACCGCGACACCGATGTTGATGTGGTGGTGCCGCACGATGCGGTCACCATCGAACGAGGCGTTCACCTGCGGCATGCGGGCCAGCGCCATGGCACACGCTTTCACGATCAGATCGTTATAGCTCACCTTGGCTGCGCCTGGCTGCGCCTTGGCATAGTCGTTGATGCGCTCGCGCAGCTCGGCCAGCCGGGTCGTGTCGACCGACATGGTGATGTAGAAGTGTGGCGCGTTTTGCATGCTCTGCTGCAACCGACGGGCGATGGTGCGTCGCATCGTGCTCAGCTGCACCACTTCGTCACCCTCGGCGATGGGCACGCTCACGGCGGCCGCCGGGGCGGGTGTGGTGGGTGTCGCGGCTTCGGCCGGGGCCGGCTGGCTCGGCGTGGGGCTAACGACCGGCGGGATGGCCACCATCTGCTGGCTGAGCGCCGCTTCGACATCCTGCCGGATGATGCGGCCATTCGGCCCGGTGCCCGTCAGGCGCGAGACATCCAGTCCGTTCTCGCTGGCGATGCGCCGCGCGATGGGGCTCACGAAGACACGCTCATCCGTGCCCACCGGCGCGCTCGCGCCATTCCCCGTCGCGACAGCGGTGGCCACGGCGGCACTCGGTGCGACACCGTTCGTCCCCGCCGGGGAAGCCGCCACACTGCGTGCGGGCGCGGCCTCAGGCGCGGTGGCCTGCGGGCTGCCCGCCTCGATAGGCTCGTCGGGAGCGCCGACCAGTGCGATGGCCGTGCCCACATCCACCGACTCACCGGCGGGCACCAGGATCTTGCGCAGCGTGCCGTCCACGAAAGACTGCGCCTCGATATTGACCTTATCAGTCTCGATCTCAGCGATGGCCTCGCCCTTATCCACGTGATCGCCCTCGGCCTTGAGCCATGAGAGGATCTTGCCGGACTCCATCGTATCGCCCATCTTGGGCATCACCACGGTCTTCATCGCGTGCCCTCCTAGCGAGCCGCCACCGTGCGCTTCGCGGGAACGATTGCCTTGACCGCCGCGATGACCTCAGCCCGGCTGGGCAGCGCGGCCTTCTCCAGCGGCTTCGAATAGGGCATGGGCACGTCACGGCCGGTCACGTGCCCGATGGGCGCGTCGAGCCAGTCGAACCCATGCTCATAGACGAGCGCGGCGATGCCCTGGCCAGTGCCGTAATACTTCCAGCCCTCCTCGGCGACGACGGCACGGTTCGTCTTGCGGATCGAGTCGAGCACGAGGTCGAGATCGATCGGGCGGATGCTGCGCAGATCAACCACCTCCGCCTCGATGCCGTCTTTGGCCAGCTCTTCAGCGGCCTGCAGGCACACGTGCGTCATGCGAGAGAAGGTGATCAGGCTCACGTCGCGGCCCTCGCGCTTCACCTCGCCGCGGTCCAGCGGGACGGTGTATTCCTCGCCGAGATCAGGCACCTCGCCCTTCACGGAATAGAGCAGCTCGTGCTCCACAAAGAGGATGGGGTCATTGTCACGAATAGCGGACTTTAGCATGCCCTTTGCGTCATAGGGTGTCGCGGGCATGACGACCTTGAGGCCGGGGATATGGGCGAACATGCTCTCGAAGAATTGTGAGTGCTGCGCGCCGCGCTGTGCACCGCCGCCGCCGGGCATGCGAATGACCAGCGGGATGCGTGTCTGGCCGCCAAACATATAGTGGAACTTCGCGGCGGAGTTGATGATGAGATCACTGGCCAGCAGGCTGAAATTCATCGTCATCAGCTCGGCGATGGGCCGCAATCCCGCCAGGGCGGAGCCGATGGCCGTGCCGATGATGATCTCTTCGGCGAGGGGTGTGTCGCGCACACGCTCACCACCGAACTCGTCAATCAGGCCTTTGGTGACGGCATAGGTGCCGCCATAGCCCGCGATATCCTCACCGAGGATATACACGCGCTCATCGCGCCGCATCTCTTCGGCGATGGCCTCGCGCAGCGCTTCGCGATACATGATCGTGCGCACAGGAAAGAACTCACTCTCGTCAAAAGGGCATGAACGTCGGTTGTGGGGGATGCCTAGTCGCGGGGTGAGCCCTCTCGCGTGCGCCAAGCGATGGCGCCACGGGGATCCACCATGACATCCTCGAAGAGGGCGTCGGGCGCTGGGAAGGGGCTCTCCTCGGCGAACTGCACCGCCTCGGCCACGACCTGCGCGACCTTCTCGTTGTGCTCCGCGATCTCGGCGTCGTTGATCTTGCCGTCGGTGCGCAGCTTCTCTTCAAACAAGACGATCGGGTCGCGGGTGCTGCTCCACTCTTTCACCTCGTCGCGGGTGCGGTAATAGGAGGGGTCGGCGGCTGAATGACCCACGAAGCGATAGGTCATCGCCTCGATCAGCGTCGGCCCTTCACCGGCCGCGGCGCGCTCGACCGCAGCGCGCACGGTGTCGCGCACTGCCAGCACATCCATGCCATCCACGCGCGCATAGGGCATCGCATACGCGGCGGCGCGGGGCTCCAGGCTGGGGACCGACCAGGCCTTCTCGACCGCCATGCCCATCGAATACTGGTTGTTCTCGCAGATGAAGATGGCAGGGAGCTTCCACAATGAGGCCACGTTCAGCGACTCGTGGAAGGCGCCCTCATCCACAGCGCCATCGCCAAAGACCGAGACGGCGACGCGGTCCTCATGCAGGTAGCGAATGCCAAAGGCCATGCCCGTCGCGATGGCGAGCTGCGCGCCGACGATGGCCTGGCCGCCGATGACCCCGTGCTCAGCACTGAACATGTGCATCGAGCCGCCCTTGCCTTTGCTGCAGCCGGTGGCCTTGCCAAAGAGCTCCGCCATCACGGCGCGTGGCTCGATCCCTTTGAGGATGGCATAGCCGTGCTCACGATAGCTGCCCACCACGTAGTCCTGCGGGCGCAGGGCCGAGACGACGCCGACGCCGGTGGCTTCCTCGCCGATGTAGAGGTGCAAGAAGCCGCCGATATGGCCGAGGGTATATTGCTCGAGGGCGGCCTCTTCGAACTGGCGGACCAGCACCATCTGATAATGCAGCTCGAGCAGCTGATCTCGGGTGAGCCCGCCCCGTGTCGCTTCACGAAGCGCCATGGGTGATTGTCTCCTTCCCGCCAGGTAAGCGGGATTCCTACACTAGAGCCGCACCTGCCATCACTGGCACGCGAAAAGCCCGACCTAAGAGCAGTCGGGCCTCGTTGTCCGGCTTCCATTCAAAACGTATCTTGCGCCAGCCAGCTCAGGAAGAAGCCGGCACAGAGACCCGTCGTCGTGTAACACCCCGTATATACCAGCGACACGGAGAGATTTGGGTGCGTCATTGCCGCGAGGCGGCGCCAATCCAGTTATTGCGCGGGGGTAGCGGCGAGGCCAATGGAGAGCACACAGAAGAGCGCGAAGAAGAGGATGGTCATATTGAAGAGCAGGCGATCAATGCCACGCCGTGTCTTATGAACCGTGCCTGTGCTTCCAAACACACTTCCCAAGCCAGACCCGCGATTTTGCAGCAGGGTCAAGATGATGACCGCCACTCCTAAAATGATGAGCACGATCTGTGCCGCGGGTCGAAAGGGCGTCAAAGCTGCCATGCCCATAGCCTCGAATTCTTGAATCTACCCCTGACACCAGGAACCATGGTACCTCT
>DASWAC010000499.1:0-2779 GCA_036391335.1 Ktedonobacterales bacterium | reverse complement strand
TAGAGCCAGTGGGCCGCGCGGTGCAAGAGGACGGCGTGCAAACCCTGATAGAGCAGCACATCAAAGATGCTGCGGGCGGCCGGGTCTTTCTCGAAGATGACGTCGATATCATCGGGCCAGCGGGTGCGTGTGCGCTTCGCGGGCACGAACGGCACGGGCTGGGCGGCGGCATGATGGCCGTCCACGGCGTCAGGCGAAGTCTGGCGAGTCATGCGGGCGTCACCCTCTTCCATGCGTGGGCCACTGGCTCAGCACTCGCGGCATGCTCACGTCATAATCTCACATTATAGTCTCAGTATCGCAATGGTTCAATTTGTGAAGCACGCGCACTTGGGGCATGGCTAGTGACGAAATAGCCGAGACAAGATATCATACTATCCGCCATTATCACTTGCGCCTGATCTATTGACGCGCCGGGTGTCATGCCCGCGACTTAGCTATGCGGAGGGTGCGCATGAGGGGATTCTTGAGGTCGATCACGGGTGTTGCGGCGCTCATGCTGAGCGTGCTGGTCGCGGCTGCTCCCGCTCAGGCGGCGGGCAGTGACACGCGCCCACCGCAGGGCGTGGCGCTCGCGCGCATCAGCGTGGTCCGCGTGCTGACGTATTACTATGGCACGCTCGATAATACCGCGCCTATCCCCTTCCTCACCCCGTGCGCCAGCAACGGTGTGATCGTTGGCACGACCGGCTCCGGGCAAAATACCGCCAGCTATGTGCTGATGGCGTCTTCCGCCGTGAGCCCGGTGCAGCCGTGCGCCGGAGTGCGGGCGAGCTTCAATAGCCTGCATGGCAATGCCTCGAAGTGGGGTATCACCAACATTCAGGTGTTGCTCAACGCCAGCTATACCGGCTCGTCCGACACGCAGATCGGCAAGATCAGCTATTCAGTGGACCCCAGCCTCATCACCACGATTGGTGGGTCCAGCTCGCCACGCCTGCTGGCGGCTCCGCTGCAACCAGGCACGAACGCCCCAAAGCACGAGCTGCCCGTGGTGCGCCAGCCGCATAGCGGCGATGCCGCCGCCCCCGACGCCAGCGCCTGGGCGATAGACCTCTCGAACCAGCCGGCCGCCCCACTCGGCGGGGACACCGTGAGCCCGCTCACCATCAACAACTCGCTCTTCCCCGCGCCGCTGCCGGTCAAGCAGCTCAGTCTGACCGCGCCACAGAGCCCCAATGGCGGCACGGCCACCTCGCCTTTCGCGCCATCGAGCGGCACGCTCAAGGCCGATATCGGCTCGCCTATCGTAGATTCGCGGGGCCTGCTCGTCGGCATGGTGGTGAGCGACTTCAATGGTAGCGTGACGACGGCGACGGCCAACGACATCTCCAGCGCCCTCCAGGGCATCAAGGATACCGCGCCGCAGATCTCCACGACGTGGGCCACCGGCATCAGCGCATTCTATGCGGCAAAGCCTGACTACCCCGGCGCGCAACATGCCTTCGATCAGCTCGCGCAGGCCTACCCTGACTTTGGCGGGGTCGCTCCCTTCCAGAAGGCCGCCGCCAACAAGAGTGGCGACATCATCGAGCAAACGCCCACCGCGCCGTCCGCCCCACCTGGTGGCAGCACGGCGGCCACCACCAGCGACGCGACCCCCTGGGTGCTCATCATCGCGATCGTTGGCGGCATCGCGCTGGCACTGGCGGTCATCGTGGTCGTGCTCATCTCGCGGCAGCGCCGTGGCGTACAGGACCGCCCGGCATCCTTCGGTCTCGACGATGACCCAAGCCTGCGGCTGCTGCCGCCCAACCAGCCTCTGCCACCTCTGCGCGACCTCCAGCCGCCTTCTTCGCTTCCCCCGCTGACGCCGACTAGCTACGCGCCGCCTGCGCCCAGCATCGCCGACGCGATGGGCTTCGAGGGCATCCCTACGGCGATCATGCCAACGGCGCCCCACCAGCCCCGCCATGTCGTCGCGTTGACCCCCAGCGTGGCCGCGCTCACAGACCCCGGAGTGAGCCGCGCCGGCGAGCCGAACCAGGATAGCGCGCTGGCCATCATCGGCACGCGCATGGCGGGCACGCGCCCTCAGCCGTGGGGACTCTTCCTCGTGGCAGACGGCATGGGCGGGCACCAGCATGGCCTGGAGGCCAGCAATGTTGCCATCGAGATCGTGACCCGCGCGGTATTGCCCACCATCAGCAACAACCAGCCACTCGACGACGGCATTCCCGCCGCTCTGCTGCGCGCCGGCATGACCCAGGCGCATGCGGAGCTGAAGCAGCGCAACGCAGCCACGCAGAGTGATATGGGTACCACGATGACCGCGGCCCTTGTGCTGGACGACGTCGCCCACATCGCGAACGTGGGTGACAGCCGGACCTATCTGCTCAGCCCAGAGCGCGGATTGCAGCAGGTCACCACCGACCATTCCGTGGTGGCGAATCTCGTCGCGGCGGGAGTCATCCGTCGTGAGGATGTCTATTCGCACCCCCGGCGCAATCAGATCTTCCGCAGCTTGGGCGGCGAGACAGAGACGCTCGAAGTGGATGTCTTCACCGAGAGCCTGCAGGCGGGCGATAAGCTGCTGCTATGCTCGGATGGCGTGTGGGAGATGGTGCATGACCCACAGATAGACGGCATCCTCCGCGCCAGCGCCGATCCGCAAACGGCTGCGCAGCTGCTGGTGCGCGAGGCCAACGCCAATGGCGGCCACGACAATATCTCCGTGGTGGTCGTGCGCATGGTCGAAGCCTCGCCAGAGACCTTGCAGCCAGGGATGCGGGCCGTCGCGATGCCGCCGGGCTTCTCACAGCAAGCCCTCGCGCACCCA
>DASWAC010000498.1:0-2237 GCA_036391335.1 Ktedonobacterales bacterium | reverse complement strand
GCTCCTCAGCGGGCATACCGGCGGCGGCGGCCTCAGGCTGGTCATCGTAGCTATGGCTCGCGCTCATCTCCATCGAGGTCACCATAGGCAGCACGGATGCGGCGCCAACCCAGCCGGCGAGCCTGGCCAGCATCCTGGTGCGCCATCCAGGCGTGTAGGGTGGGACGACCGCTCCCCCCTGGCGCACATAGTCTTCCCAGCGAGCGGCATGGCGGTCCTCGACATCGGCGAGTCGCCGATAGATCTCCGCGAGATGCGCATCTTTTTCCGCACCGGCCAGCGCTCGATAGAGCGTCGCGCTATCGCGCTCGTCCTGCAGGTTTGCCCGGTAGCGTGCCAGATCTGCTTCGTTTGGCATGCTTTGTCCCTTTTCTTGCTCATGTGCTATAAGATCACCGCTCACAGCACATACCTCTCACAGCACACATCTTGGGCTACTTGCCCGTGACAGCTGGATGTGCATCGCCGAGCCTGATCTGCGCCACGGATTCGAGCACCTGCGTTGGGCGATAGGGGTAGCGGTCGACCTCTCCCTGCCGGGTGACGCCGCTCAGCACCAAGATCGTGCGCATGCCAGCCTCGGTCCCTGCGACGATATCGGTATCCATCCGGTCGCCAATCATCACGGAGGTCTCCGAGTGGGCGCCAAGCTGCCGGAGGGCTGAGCGCATCATGAGTGGATTCGGCTTGCCCACATAATAAGGCTTCACCCCGGTGGCAGCGGCGATCAACGCGGCGACAGCGCCGGTGGCAGGCACCAGCCCTTCTTCCGCCGGCCCGACCACATCGGGATTCGTCGCGATGAACCTGGCCCCGGCAGCAACGAGGCGGATGGCCACTGTGAGCCGCTGAAAGCTATAGGAGAGTGTCTCACCGAGGACGACGTAGTCGGGCTCATGATCAGTCAAGATGTAGCCCACATCGTGGAGCGCCGTCGTAAGACCTGCCTCGCCAACGACATAGGCACGGCCCCCTGCGCACTGATTGTTGAGAAATTGTGCGGTGGCGAGTGCCGACGTAAAGAGGGCCTCGGGGGGGACTTCTAACCCGAGATGCGCCAGTCGCGCTTGCAGGTCGCGCTGGGTGTAGACTGAGCTATTGGTCAAGATGAGGAACGGCTTGCCCGCGTCGCGCAGGCGCGACACGAACTCGGCTGCCCCAGGGATGAGCTGAGTGCCACGGAGAAGTACTCCATCCATATCCATAAGATAGGCCTGGATGTCTGGGGGCTCTCGTGAAGTGCTCATGCTATCCTCCTCAGCTCTTCTGTTACTCGCATTCTCGCCCGACTGAAGGCCACACGCTCGGCGCGTCGTGCTAACGTGAGTCGCCGAATCCATGGCTGACTCAATGGTAGCGTATTGCCCAGTGCAGCGCATAGCGCTCGCTCGTATCAAGAGGTGATGCGTTGGCTGCATATGTCAGTAGTTGCCGGCTATAGGAAGGCTAGAGTGCGCCTCACGCAGGCCCTGGCTGTCGCAGGAGCGCCCACACCGGAACCCTGCCGTGACCGACGCTCGATTCATCCACGACGGCAAAGCCCAGGTGACGATAAAACGGGAGATTGCTTGCCTCCGCAGTCTCCAGATAGCACCACTCCTGGTTGGCGTCGAGATGTGCGAGCATCGGGCGCAGCAGCGCACTCCCCAGGCCATGCCCCTGACTGAGCGGCTCGACACCTATCTGGGAGAGATACCAGTGCGCCATCGGGGCATGACGCCTCTGCAGCTCCGCGGCGGAGTCCCACACACCAGCCAGGCGCCTCAGGAGCGACCATTCCACCGTCAGCGGCGCCTGCCACAGTCCGGCGCGAAGCATCCGCCCAAGGGTCATCGTGGTATTCCCCGGCGTGAGCCAGACCGCTGCGCCCGCAAAATCCGGGGTGGCGTAGACCTCCCCATAGCGCCACGCGTAGCGCACATTCCAGCCGATCACCGCCGGCAAGAGGCGCTCGCGTCGTGCCGCGTCGGGCAGCGCATAGATCATCAATGGATCATCGTGGAATGCACGTGCGAGCAGCGCCGCTACCGCTGGGACTTGCGACAAGGCAATCCGGATCAGCCCATCTGGCGTAGTGATAGGTCACCAGATCTCATGTTCAAGTTCGCTCCTTGAAGGCGCCATCCGGCTTGCCTTGAGCGACCATCGCCTGGCAGTACGCAAAGAGCGCATCGTAGACAATCGCCTCCTTCTCGATAATCTCGTGATCATCGCGCAGGCCCAGGCGGCGGAAGCCA
>DASWAC010000497.1:0-5395 GCA_036391335.1 Ktedonobacterales bacterium | reverse complement strand
GTAATCATCTGTGGCCACGTTATAGACTCCCGCGATGCCCTGCGTGGGAATGATCGTGAGGGCCGAGACGATGCGCTCGTGCCAGCGCGCGGCATAGGTCAGCGCGGCGGGGTTCGCCACGGTCCAGCGGCGCATGGGCATCCACGGCGCATGGAAGACATCTGTCATCACGGCGAGGGACTCCATGGCGTCGTCGTGCTCGGTCACGCGGAAGCAGGTGAGATCTGACTCCACGGAGGCATAAGTGGGCTGCCAACCGCGCAGGTCGAGCGCCATGGCGGGTGCAGCTCCCCACGAGTGCATGCCCACGGCATAGAGCGCCTCGCGCAATCCGGTGGGCTCGCTGCCACGCAAGAGCCACCACTGCGGATGCAGCCCGTGCCGCGCGAAGGGGGCCAGGATCGCGAGCACATCATCCTTGGTGACCCGGCGGCTGGCGCGGTAGCGCAGCACGATGTTGAGCAGCGAGTCTTCGAGGCCAGGGGTAAAGACCTTGATATGGTCGGCGGCGCGCTCCACGATGGTGCGCGGCTCCTCAGCCACGCGCTCGAGGCTGGCCCAGGCCTCACACCAGGCATCTTCCACGGCGTGAGCCAGGGCTCCAGGCGCATATCGTGTCACAGTCCACTCCCGCCACGCTCACCGCTCTTCACGTTTCCCAGAGGATACGCCATCACGCTCTCACATGCCAATGTAGCGCGCGTAGAGCACCCGCGCCTCGGTCAGGTCATGCGTACCCTTGATGATGGCGCGCCCATCGGGAAACACCGTGAGCTCGTGCCCCTCTGCGCGCAGCCGCAGCAGAAAGCCATTGCTCGCCACCTCGCCCACGCTCGCCAGCCGCTCGGCCAACTCTGCGAGATCCACCGCGCCGCCACCCAACGGGCGGACCTGCACCGCGTCACGCCCGCAGAGCACCGCGCCACCCTCATCCCCCAGGCTGTCGAGGAATTCGTAGTCGCCGCGCCCGCAGGCGGGGCAATCGGCCTGGCGGGGAATCTCGATGCGCTCGAAGGTGTTTGCCCAGACATCCGCCCACAGGATTCCGGGCGCGACGCGCTCGTCGCCCAGCAGCAGCTTTAGCGCCTCGGTGGAGGCAATGCCCCCGATGAGGCCGACGACGCCGTTGAGCACGCCGACGGTGTCGCATGTGGGCGAGGTGCCCGGCAGGGGCCGGTCGGGGAAGACGCAGCGCAGGCAGGCCGAGACGCCCGGCCTGATGGTCATCGAGACGCCGTGCGCGGCCACCACTCCGCTATAGACCCACGGGATGCCTGCCTTCACACAGACATCGTTGAGCAGGTAGCGTGTCTCGAAGTTATCAGTGCCGTCGAGCACCACATCTATGCCATCGAGCAGCTCATCCACATTGTCAACCGTGAGGTCCGTCACCCGTGCATCCACCGTGATGAAGTGATTCACAGCCGTCAGCCGCTCGCGCGCGGCGATCGCTTTGGGCAGCCCACGCAAGGCATCGCTCTCGTCAAAGAGGATCTGCCGCTGCAGGTTGTTGCCCTCCACATAATCGCGGTCCACGACCCGCAGGAAGCCGACCCCGGCCCGCGCGAGGTTATTCGCCAACACGGTGCCCAGCGCCCCGCAGCCGACGATGAGCGCCCGGCCGGCCCCGAGGCGTCGCTGGCCCTCCTGGCCGATGGGGGCGAAGAGTGACTGGCGCGCGTAGCGGCTCTCAGGCATGATCCCCGCGTCGCTCTCGTCACGCAACGGCCGGTTTGCTTCGTCAAGGGTCTGCGATGTGTCCATGGGGGCTTCCTTCCCAGAATGCTCTCTAGATTATGCGCCACGACTGGGGGCGCGCGGCAACTCTTGGGCTCGCTGATGAAGTTGTGCAACTGAGCGTTGACCTGCGCCCAGAGGCATGCTACGATCGTTTAGATGGAGAGCGCACCCAGCGAGCGGCAGCGGCCCCACACATGAAATGCGCGCATGAAATGGTGGTATATGGATGAAGGCTAAGAGACTACCCAATCCCCTGGCCATGCTCATCGTGGCGCTGGGCGCAGCGGTGGGGCTGGCCGGCTGCGGTGGAGTCGCGAATGATCCCATGCTGGCCGGACGCGTGAACTCTCATCCCATCACGCTCACCGCCTACCAGAGCATCCTGCGGCTGAACACGGCGAACGCCGCGGCTTCTGGCTCAGCACTAGAATGGCAGTCTCCTGGTGGTCGGGCCACGCTCGCCTCGACCCAGCACGACACGTTCGATTTCCTCGTGGACCTGGAGCTCATGCGTGAGCAGGCGTCCCAGCACAATATCACCGTCACCGCCGATGAGCAGAAGCGGGCCAAGGACTTGATCAGCCAGCAGATCGCTCAGCTCGATCAGGCGATCGCGAAGAGCCCCGGGAACCAGTCGCTGCGCGACCTGCGCGCCTCGCTCACCCCAGACGTGCAGACGCTGCTCAGCCAGCGGGTCGGTCTGCTGGCGGTGCTGGCGAAGGCAAGCATCTTTCCATCATGGCATGTGCGCGGCATCCTGGTCAGTGACATCACCACGGCAAGCACCGTGCTGCAGAAGGCAAATGCTGGTGAGGATTTCGCGGCGCTGGCCAAGCAATATTCGCAAGATACCCAGACGGGCCAGAGTGGCGGCGAGATCGGTCGCATCTTCCCCGGCCAGATCTCGACCGAGTTTAGCGCTATCGCCTTTGGGCCGAACCCGCAGAAGACCTTCATGATCCCCTTCAGCGGCGAGCAATACGCGGTCTTCCAGATTGACGACGAGCAGAAGACCTCACTGGATAAGGCTGGCGACTCGACGGCGCAGCAGCAGGTGCTCACCTCGTGGATCAATGATGTCGTGCGCCATGCCGCGAACGTGGAGCGCTACGTTACGATCTAGCGAGGGCGTCGGAAGCCTCGCCGCCGGATGAGAGGACGCCGCTCCACGCCCTGCGTGCGCCGCACCGCAGGAGCCCGCCAGGTGGATTGTCATGAGGCACGGCGCGCGCATCGGCATGGCACAGGCGAGTATCAGGAGGATCCGCATGGCGGCGCGATGGACGATTGTAGTGGTGGGCCTGGGCCCTGGCCGGTGGGAAGACCTGACCGTCGAGGCGCGCGATACCCTGCTGGCCGCGCCGCTTGTCATCTGCCGTACGCTCCGGCATCCCACCGTAGATGCGCTGCGCGAGCATGCCCCGAGCCTCACGCTGGAATCCTTCGACCATCTCTATGAGACCGCGGCCAGCTTTGCTGAGCTGTATCCCACGATGGTGCGCGAGCTGCTGGCCCGCGCCCGCAAAGAAGCCATCGTCTACGCCGTGCCGGGGCACCCGCTGCTGGGCGAGGAATCCGTCCGCCTGCTGCAGGCCGAGGCGCGCACCGCGAAGGTGCATGTGCGCATCGTGGCGGGCCTCTCCTATGTCGAGCCGGTCTGCGCCGCGCTGGATGTGGACCCACTGGAGCGCGACCTCCAACTGCTCGATGCGACCCGCCTGGGTGATGTGCCCAGTGCCGCGCTCATGGGCGCCATCCTCCCCACAAAGCCGGCGCTCATCGGGCAGATGTATAACCGGCGGCTGGCCGGCGCGACCAAGCTCGCCCTCTCGGAGGTCTATCCGCCTGATTGGGAGGTCGCCATCGTCCGCTGGGCCGGGCTGCCGCAACAGCGGGTGATCCGCCTGCCGCTTCACGACCTCGATCGCAATGCTCACGCCGACCATCTCACCACCGTGTATGTGCCGCCACTCCCGCCGCTGCACGCGCTGCGTGTTCCCGAGGGGCTGCGCTATGTCGTGGCACGGCTGCGTGCGCCGGATGGCTGCCCATGGGACCGCAAGCAGACGCACCAGTCGCTGCGCAAGTATGTGCTCGAGGAGGCCTATGAGGTGGCCGAGGTGCTCGACGAGTGGGACGGCTCACCTGAGATGGCAGAGAAGCTGGCCGATGAGCTAGGCGATCTGTTGCTGCAGGTCTATTTGCAGGCCGAGATCGGTGACAATGAAGATCTCTTCTCCATCGCGGATGTCTTCGAGGCGGTCACGGCCAAGCTGATTCGCCGGCACCCACATGTCTTCGGCGAGGTCGAGGTGGCCGATGCTGAGGAGGTGCTGCGCAACTGGGATGCCATCAAGCGGGGCGAGCGCGCGGCCCGTGGCGAGGATGTCGTCGCCGAGAGCGCACTGCACGGCGTGCCACGTGGCATCCCGTCGCTGACACAGGCGTACGAGCTGAGCGCCAAAGCGGCGAAAGTGGGCTTCGAGTGGCCCATGATGGATGGCTTCCTCGACAAGGTCGCCGAGGAGGCGCACGAGCTGGCCGCCGAGATCGCGGCAGGCAAGATGGCCCACACGACTGCCGAGCTGGGCGATCTGCTCTTCGCGCTGGCCACCCTCTCGCGCCGCCTGGGCATCTCAGCGGAGGACGCCCTGCGCGGGGCCAATCTGCGCTTCCGGTCGCGCTTCGAGGCGATGGAGGCGCAGGCGCGTGCGCAGGGCCGTGCCCTCGACACACTCACCCTGGACGAGTGGGACACGCTCTGGGCGGCCGCCAAGGCGCGGCAGTGAGCAGCGTCATGCCGCGGCCTGCTCCCTAGACCATCTGGCGTATGCTCTCGCCACATCGCTGGCTGGCTCGTAGAATGGCGGCGCAGGGAATGCGCCTTGCGGGTGGGGAAGGGAGATCGTGGCATGCGGAAGAAGACACCATTTCGACGCATCTGCGTCTTCGCGGCCTCGCGTGATGGCTCGCGAGCCGACTATGTCGAGGCGGCCCGCCTGCTGGGACAAGAGCTTGCCAGCCGCGGCATCGGCGTGGTCTATGGCGGGGCGAGCGCGGGCCTGATGGGGGCGCTGGCCGATGCCACCCTGGCGGCCGGCGGGGAGGTCACCGGCGTGATGCCGCGCAACCTCTTTACGCACGAGGTCGCTCACACCGGCCTGACGAAGCTGCACTACACCAGCACGATGCATGAGCGCAAAGCCCTGATGGCCGACCTGGCCGACGCCTTCATCGCGCTGCCCGGCGGCTTTGGCACGTTTGATGAGCTTTTCGAGATCATTACCTGGGCGCAGATCGGCATCCATGAGAAGCCCATCGGCCTGCTCGACGTGCGCGACTATTTCGCACCGCTGCGAGCGATGGTCACCCATGCCATTGAGGAAGGCTTCGTGCCCCGGCAGCAGCTCAATCTGCTTCTCACCGGGAAGGAGCCCACCACGCTCCTGGCGACGATGGCTCGTCGCGCCACCAACGGACACGCCGTGCGCGTGGGCTAGGCGACGTGAGCAGCCAGGGGATGAGCTGTTCCTAGCGGCTCATCCCCCCACTTTTACGCGGGCTGCTCGGCCAGAGATTGTTCGGTGAACTGGCTGTTATACAGGTCGGCGTAGAAGCCACCCTTGGCCAGGAGATCCTGGTGGGTGCCCGTCTC
>DASWAC010000496.1:0-4172 GCA_036391335.1 Ktedonobacterales bacterium | reverse complement strand
GCTTGCGCTCGTCTTCGCAGCCTATGCGATTGCCGCGACCATCGCCGGCGTCAAGGCGGATCGCGCGCCGCTGCTGGTCAGCGCGCGGCGGGCGGTGTATCTCGTGGCCGGCTTGATGCTGCTGACGTCGGTGAGCCTGCTCGCCAGCTTCGTCATCCATGACTTCGGCGCGGCGTATGTCTACCAGCATTCCAGCTTGGCGATGCCGTGGTACTACACGACGACCGCGTTCTATAGCGGCCAGGAGGGCTCGCTCCTCTATTGGGCCACCACACTCGCCGTCTTTGCGGCGCTGGCCGTCGTCACAGCGCGACAGGGCGCGGGGGTGCTGGGGCCGGTCGTCGGCGCCGTGCTGATGGGCATCGAGGGCTTCCTGCTCCTCGTGCTCAATTTCATCAGCTCGCCGTTCAATCGCATCGCCATTGCGCCAATAGATGGCCTCGGCCTGAATCCGCTCCTGCAAGATCCGGGCATGATCGTCCATCCGCCAATGCTGCTGTTAGGCTACATGAGCTTTTCGGTCCCCTTTGCCTACGCTGTGGCCGCGCTCATCACCGGGCAGCTCGACGCGGGTTGGCTGCGCGACATCCGCCGGTGGATGCTTGCCTCGTGGGGGATACAGACCATCGGCCTACTTCTAGGCATGTGGTGGGCCTATCATGTGCTCGGCTGGGGTGGCTATTGGGGCTGGGATCCGGTGGAAAATGCCGCGCTGCTTCCCTGGCTGACTGCCACGGCCTTTCTGCATTCCAGCATGGTGCAAGAGCGTCGCGGCGCCCTCAAGGTGTGGAACCTCGCGCTCGTCTTGATCACCTTCGCGCTCTGCGTCTTCGGGACCTTCGAGGTGCGCAGCGGGCTGATCAGCTCGGTGCACTCGTTTGCCTATTCCTCCGTTGGCAGCGCCTATCTTATTTTCCTGACCGTGGTGATCTTAGGCGCGTGCGCGCTCTTTGCCTACCGACTGCCCCGGCTGCGGCCGGATCAGGAATTCGAGTCGGTCGTCTCGCGTGAGGGAAGCTTCCTGCTCAACAACTTCGTGCTGACCGGCATCACCTTCGCGACCCTCTGGGGAACACTCTTCCCGCTGCTCTCGCAGGCGGCGGAGGGCAAGCAACAGACGGTGGGCGCCGTGTTTTATGAGCAGGTCAACGGGCCGCTCTTCGCGGTGCTGATCTTCCTGATGGGGGTGGGACCGCTCCTGGCATGGCGGCGGGCGTCATGGCGAGCCTTCTGGCGGCATGTGCGCTGGCCGCTGCTCATCGCGCTGGTCACGGCCGGGGCGCTCCCCTTGTTGGGCGCGCATGATCTGTGGGCAGACCTCGGCTTTGCATTGTGCGCCTTTACTGCCAGCACTGTCGGCTATGAGTTCTGGCGCGGCGTGCGTGTGCGACACAGGCATGGTGAGGGGTATGCCCAGGCGCTGATCATGCTGGTGAATCGGCACCGGCGGCGCTATGGCGGCTATGTCGTGCACCTTGGGTTGATCGTGCTGGCAGTGGGCGCGATCGGCTCGCACTTCTTCCAGGTGACACGCGAGGCAACGCTGCGGCCTGGCCAGTCGGTGAGCACGGCTGGCTATATCCTCACGTATAACGGCGTGATTGACACCGTGGAGAACAACGTCGAGAAGATTCGCGGCCACTTCACCCTGGTGACGCCGCAGGGTCAGCGCCGCGAGGTCGCCGCTGGCCAGCAGATCTTCCCCAACTTTCCCGATCAGCCTACCAGTCTCATCTCCATCACCACTAGCGCGCTCACCGATCTCTATGTGTTCGTGAGCGTCTTCAATGACGATGGCTCGGTGGGCATCCGCGTCTTTGCAAACCCATTGGTGCCCCTGGTATGGCTGGGTGGTGGCCTCATGCTGCTGGGCGGCCTGCTCTGCTGGTGGCCCGAGCGCCTGCGGATCGTCGCGCTGAGCGCCGCGTCCGCTGTGCCGGAGCGCGAGGCGGTGCCGGCATGAGAGTGCCATCGAGTCGTGTGCTTTCCATCTTGCTCCTCGTAGTCGCGCTTGGCGTGGCGGCAGTGTGGGGCTTCAACGCGCTTGGCCAGCCCCGTGCCGTGTCAGCCGATGCGCGCACGACGGCGCTGGCACGGCAGATCAAGTGCCCCGTGTGCAACGGCGAGTCGGCTGCGGACTCGGCTGCGCCCATTGCCGTGGAAATGCGCAGCGTCATTCGCCAGAAGGTGGCCGCGGGTGAGTCTGATCAAGAGATCCTTACCTATTTCCGCCAGCGCTATGGCGACGATATCTTGCTGGCGCCACCCAAGGCCGGCTTCGATCTGATTGCCTGGCTCGCGCCGGTGGTGGCGCTCGTGTTGGGCGGCGTGGCTATCTTTTCGCTGAGCCAGTCGTGGATGTCACGGGCACGCGGCGCCGTCGCCGAGCCTCTCCCCGCGCCCGCGTCTGGAGATGATCGGGAGCTACGCCTTACTTTGCGGCGGGCGGTCGCGGCGGATGAGGGGCTGCCAGAGGACGGAGGCAGCGCATGAGCGCCGCTGCCGTCTTCATTCTCAGCATCGCGATTGCCATCGGCCTGCTTGGCGCGGCCTGGGTGCTCGCGCCGCTTGCGCGGCCCCGTAGTGCACAAGACGCCATCGCACGCGGCAGTGTCTCGCCGGAGGTCACCGAAGCGCTGGCACGCGATGCGCTGCGCGAGGTCGAGTTCGACTATCGGCTGGGGAATCTCGCCGCAGAAGACTATGGTGATCTGCGCACCCGCTATGAGGACCGCGCAATCGAGGCGATGAAGGCGCAACTGACAAGTGAAGCCGTGCCGCCAGTGGAAACCATCGAGTCTGGCGCGCGTGTCGCGGCGCCCGCAGTCAAGGCGAAGCCGCCCACCCCGCCGCGTCGAGGGCGACCCATCCGCAGAGGAGGCCGCTCATGAGGCGCGCAGCTCTTCACGCGCTGGCCCTTGCCACCCTGTTCCTCTTGAGCCTGGTGACGAGCCCCGTGCTGGCCGCGCCAGGCAGGGCGCAAGATGGGGGTAGCATTACTGGCATCGTGGTCAATGGGAGCCATGCGCAGACGCCGGTCGCCGGTGTGCCGCTGACGCTCGTGCTGACCGAGGCGGACGGCTCCCATAACGTCGGCGCTGTCAGCTCGGACGCTCATGGGCGCTTCAGCCTTACGGGCTATCCTTTCGACCCCAACGGTGCCTATGCCATTGCCGGAACCTATCAGGGAGGCCATTATCTCTCGCCGACGTTCGCGCTGGATAGCTCGGGAGGCGGCGCCGCACTGCTCACGGTATACGACGCCACCACCAGTGATGCCGCGCTCTCGGTGAGCCTGCAGACGACACTATTCGATCAGCCTCAGCCGGTCAACGGGCTGGTGCGCGTCGCGCAGTCCTTCACGATGCATAATGCTGGCTTGCAGGCCTATGTAGGCAGCACGGACATCGCGGCAGGCCAGGGGCCGGCCAAGGTGGTACGTTTCCCACTCTTGAGTGGGGCGGTCAACGTGCAGCTCGCGGATGGCTTCAGCGGCGTGCAGGTCATTCAGATCCCCAATGGCCTGGGAGCGGTCGCTACAGTGCCCCCAGGCGACACGCGCTATGTCTTCTCCTACCAGGCGCGCTACTCCGCCATCTCGCTAGATGCCGCACTCAAGGCGGAGTACCCCACCGCCCGGATGACTGTGCTGGTCGCGTCGAGTATTCCCGCAACCTCGACGGATCTAGCGGCGGCGGGTGATATCACCGCGTCGGGCAGACAGTATCACCTCTTCTCAGGTGTCAACGTGCCACGGGATGGGGCCGCTCATGTGCGTCTGACTTTGCCGCACGCCGGCGAGCCACCGGCCGTGAGCTTTCCTGTTCTCGCCGCTGTTGCGATGCTCATCGCGGTGCTGCTCGTCCTTGGCATCGCCGTCTACCTGCGCCGTGGCACGCTGGTGGGCGTGCTGCCAATCATCTCTGCGGCTCAGCCAGAGCGTGAAGAAGTTGGCACGACGCCATGAGCGCGACGTTAGTGGTGGCGCGCGGTGTGCGTAAGAGCTATGACGACCGGACGGTCTTGCGGGATATCTCACTCACGCTCGATGGTGGCGAGTGTGTGGCGCTGCTGGGAGCGAATGGCTCGGGTAAGACGACGCTGTTGAGGCTGCTGGCGGCGCTGGCCAGGCCAACTGCGGGCTCTCTCACCGTCATGGGGCATGATGTTGT
>DASWAC010000495.1:0-2028 GCA_036391335.1 Ktedonobacterales bacterium | reverse complement strand
CGTCGCCGCGAGTCGCGCCAGCACTTGCTCGGCCTGATCCACCGGAGCCTCGGCCGGTTGTGCTCCCCAGCGCACCCCACGCCAGGCTACCATCAGATGAGGCACACCCCAGGGAAGGGTTTCGGCGCTCGGCAAATCCGTCAGCGCCACCCCAAGCGCCGGAATGGTCAGCGTCTCGCCGAGCAAGTGGGCGCCCAGCGCGTCCGCGCTCACCAATGCGCCCAGCGGCAGTCGCATGGGATCCACGAGGAGCCGTGACCAGGTTGCCAGCGTGGGCTCCTCGCCGAACGCGATGAGATGGCTGGCGGGATCACAGGCCGCGATGGCCGCCGCCCGGCCGTTGGACCGCCGCAAGAGCTTGGCAAGCAGCTCACAGACGTCGGCGCGTCGCTGGTCGTCTATCTGGTGCAGGCCGTCACAGAGGATGAGTGCGCGGCGGCGGCGCATGAACATGGGAAAATAGCGAGAAAAGCCGGGGCTGGCATGGCGAGCGACCTCGCGGGCGCAATAGGTGATCGGCGGGAACCCCGCATCATCGGCGCTGACGAGGCCAAAGGCAGAGATAAGCACTGGGAGGGGGGAGAGTCCCAGCCAAATCTTGACGGCAAGATCACGCCGCGAAAACTCATGTGCAATGCCGACCAGCGCCACGGATTTTCCGCTGCCGGCCGGCCCGACGAGCAAGGCGGTGGTGCCACGCTGGCAGAGTTGACGCAGGTCCTGATGGCTCGTCCCATCGGGGATGCCACGATGATCCGCTGGGGTGACTAGTGGTAAGCCCGCTTGCCGTAAGTGGTAGAGTGGTGCATGGTGATGTAACCAGTCGGTGGTCCATTCATGCAAGCTGTTGAGGTAGATCGTGATGCGCAGGAGGTGTATGGCCTGCGCCGCGAGCAGGAAGCTGACGAGGCTGGCCGCGATTGGCAGGCTGATGAGCAGTGCCAGCGACCCGAGCTCGATCGCGCCGAGGCGCCGCGCTTGCTCGACCAGCGTGACCGCCTGCGTCACCACCAGCACGAGGATCGTGAGGCCGGCGGCCATGAGCGCGACGAGCACCAGGGTGCCCCGGTAGGAGCGCGCCGGCCGGGCTGCGCGTGAGAGCAGCGTCGGCGTCTCGGCCGTCGGCGAATCACCGGGGTCAAACGAGGAGTTCATCGCGTTGCTCACAGGAGCGCTTCCAGTGCTGTTGGGCGATACAGTCGCGCGTCAATCTTGTCATATGAGATACCAGGAGGCAAGCGGGTAGGAGTCAGCGAACGACCACAGGCATCGCTCCCCTTCGAAATCGTGTGGAGGACTAGTGCGTTATGGAATATGCTCGCGCCGAGCTGCGCTTTGCCGGTGGAATTGGGCCGCGCCCACTGGTCTTTGCTGGGCTGGTCGAAGGCCCCATCAGGGGCATTGTCGTCGAGCCCGATTCACTGACCGTCACCCATACTCTCGTCTCATCTGGGCGCGCGAGAAAGCTCGGCCCGTCACGCCAGCCGGTTGGCGAGCAGTCAGCTCCGCTGGCACAGGGCGCCATCACGCTGACGGCGGGGCTGAGCCTCGTGAGCGACGGTGGGCGCCTGGGGCAGATCCCAGCGGTATGGTGCGATCGGGCCAGCGGGCAGATCATGGATGTGCTGGTCGCCCGTGGCGGCGGCTTCATGCGACCCGCGGTCGAGCATATCGTGCCCGCGAGCGCCATCCATGGGGTGGGACAGGGACGCCTGGTGCTGAGCAAAGATGCCCCACCGGCGGGCGCGTGGCCGCCCTATCGCGCCGATGCCCAGCTCACACGAGCGATCCGTGAGGCGTTGGCTCAGCCCATCGCTCCGCTCGCCGCGCGGCGCATCCATGTGGACGTGCACGACGGCCAGGTGCACCTAAGTGGCGCCCTCGATACGCAGGCCGAGGCTGATCTGGCTGCCCGCGCGGCGCGTGGGGTCATCGGCGTGCGCAGCCTGGTGAACGATCTCATTGCCCATGAATCGCTGGCGAGCCGAGTCGAGCAGCGCCTGAGCACACTCGCCGAGGATGGGAACG
>DASWAC010000494.1:0-4002 GCA_036391335.1 Ktedonobacterales bacterium | reverse complement strand
TGCGCGGTAGCCCGCGACGCTGCCGCCCCACGCGTCGTCATGCCCCAAAGCGCAGGGTGCGGATCTCTCCCGGGCGCAGCTCCACCAGGGTCTCGCCTTCGCGCTCGCGGATGCGCGCTGTCGCCTCGCCCGCGGGCAGCGCATCACCCGCGAGGTCCGTCGCCGTGACCGTGCCGTGTGGCAGCGCCCAGTGAATCGTCGCCGTCTGGGCCGCATCGCGCAGGTTCACCAGTCGCAGCACGGTGCCACCATCGCCGTGGGTGAGCGTGCTGACCAGCACATCGGCGGGCGCCACGCTGGCATAGCTGTGTGTGGCCGGCAGGGTGCCCTCGTGCTGAGTGGTCGGCAGCACCCGTGGCGCGGCCTCGAACGCCTCCGCCTCGCGCAGCACCAGCGCATGCTCGGCGTGCCACGCTGCGCCATGCGGCACCAGCGCATATTCGAAGACGTGCTTCCCGATGCCCTGGGCCTCCGGCGTGTATATCATCGGACCGGCGTGATTGGGGCGGGTAGGCAGGTCGGCGCGTGAGAGCCATTCCACGCAGCGCAGCAGAGTTAGCCCGATAGCCCTCCCATCGAGGATCTCGTATTCCGCGAGCCCGCGATTGAGCACCGCCAGGCCGCGCGAGCCATCATTCACCGCGACGAAGCGCTTTTGTGGCTGGGCGTTCTGGGGCGGCTCGGCCCACGCCTTGGCCTCACCGGCTGGCGGCTGCGCCTCACTGGCGGGCCTGCGCTGCACGCTGAAGGTGCCCTCCGTGTCGGCGTGGTCCACGGTGAAGGGCAGGGGGAAGACCACGCGCAGCCGGTGGTCACGGGCGGCATTCTCCACGGTGGTGCGCACCTCCAGCCGCGGCGAGCCGGCCGTCAGCGTCACCTCAGACGTGATGGCACATGGGACGGTTTCCTCGCTACGCGCCTGCCGGTCGGCTGAGCAGCTCGCGGGCAGGTCATACACCCGGCGGATGCGCAGCATCGCATGGGCGACCCCATTGGCCACCAGGGTGATCTCTGGCGCGGTGGCGGGCGTGGTGACGACTCGATCGGTTGCGGGTGGGCAGTGGGTATAGAGATCACCAACGTCCCCCGCATCCAGCATGGCGTTGAGGCCGCGATAGGTCGCGTCGCGCCGCTTATCCACCAGGGCGAGTGTGCCCGTGGCGGCGTCCACCGTGACGGCGAGGTGCTCATTCTCGATGCTCGTTGGCGTGGCCAGCACGCTGGTGGTGGGGATGATGGCGCCGGCTGCGCTCTCGGGTCGCACGTGCAGCACCGTATAGCCCAAGGCGGGCAGGTCCGCTACGTGCACCGTGAGATCCGCCTCGCCGGCGGTGCGCGCGAGAATGCGGAATCCACTGACCGTCTCATCTTCCGACATCTTCAGCAAGTCTTGCGCAGCAGTGCCCAGTTGCTCCAGGTTCGGGTCGGCCAGCTCGCTCGCCGTGATGAGGATGTCAACGACGGAAGAGCCCGGCTCGCGGGCGACGGCGACGTCGGTGAGGGAATACTCATTCACGCGGCCCTCGCTGACCATGCCCAGCATCACCGGCAGCACCGTGCGCTCGACCTCCGTGCGCATGAGCTCGTTGCTCTCGCCCCAGGTCACGTCGAAGGCCAGCGGCGTGCCATGCGCATCGGTGATGACAGGACGGCCAAAGGGCAGATAGAGCCGGCATCGCACGATGCCCGTAGCCGGAGCGTTGTTCGGATTGAAGACGACCAGCGGAATCGCGCCGTCTGGGCCGCGGGTATCGATCCGCGCGGCGAGATCGCCCAGCGCGACGATGGTGACCTCTTCGGCAATCTGGTCGGCTTGGTCATAGCGAGGGATCATCTCGCGGTGCACCTGATCAATGCCACAGCCGCAGATGCTGTCGTGTGGGGAGTTTTGGAGCAGGAAGCGCCAGGCGGTGTCGAGCAGGCGGGTGGGATGCGTCGCGCCACTCACGGTGGCCAGCGCGGCGGCGGGCTCGGCCCAGCGCGAGAGCAGCGCGGCCGTGGCGGCGTCACGCTGCTTCAGCCACATGCGCGTGCTATAGACGCCGGGCAGCAGCGGCGAATAGCGCCCACTGCGCAGCTCGCCCTCCCAGCGAGGGCTGGTCACCCCCAGCTCGCGCACGGCAGCGACATACTCCGGCAGCGTGCCAAAGCGCATCAGCAAGCCCTCCTCGCGCAGCAGGTCATTCGTCGCGCTCATGGCGGCGGGGAGCCCAGACTGCGGCTCTAGATGATCGGAGCCATTCATCAGGAGGTAGCTTTGCATGCGGGTCTTCGGCTTCATGCGGGCTGCGATGATGCGCACACGCGCCGCCAGCATTGCGGGGTCCATCGGCAGATGGGCGGCATTGGAATAGCCTGCTTCATCGCCGAGCCAGACCACCTGCACCTCGCTCCCATCAGGCGCGGCCCAGCGCCACTCCATCGTGTCAATGCTCGGTGGCACGCCACGCCAGAAAACGGCATTATCTATGCCAAAGCCGCGCAAGATTTGCGGCATCTGCGCGATATGGCCGAAGCAGTCGGGCACATATCCCACGCGCATCGCGCCGCCATAGTCCCCGGCCATGCGTCGCCCGATCGTCAGATTGCGGACGAGCGATTCGCCACTCACCAGGAACTCATCGGGCTGGCAATACCACGGTCCGACGAGGATGCGGCCAGCCCTGGCCAGCGCCTGGAGCCGCTCCCGATTTTCGGGCCTGATCCGCAGATAGTCATCGAGGACGATGGTCTGGCCATCGAGCAAGAAATAGCTGAATGACGGATCCCCTTCGAGGGTGTCGAGCACTTTATCCACGGCCCGCACCAGGCGCATGCGAAACTGCTGGAAAGTCTGATACCACTCACGGTCCCAGTGAGTGTGCGGCACCACGAGAAGGGTCGTTTCGGCGCTCATGCAGCCTCCAGGTGAGATTTCATGCCGGGTGCGACGGCACTCGTCGCGCACGCTGGCGACGCTGTACCCCCACGCGGCTATGGATGTGTGCGTTGGGTCGCAGTATAACGCATCGGCGCCTCTGCGCGGCGTCCTCAGTCGAGATCGCGCGCCATGAAGACGACCTGGGCGCGCAGCGCAGGCGGGAAGCCCGGCGTGGGAGGCGCGTCGGCGAAGCCCAACGCACGGTAGAGCCGCTGGGCGGCGAGCATCGTCACGTGGGTGTCGAGCGCCACCCGTCGATAGCCCACGGCACGCGCCTCCGCCAGCAGCGCCTCGACCAGCGCCGCGGCGATCCCTTGCCCGCGATAGCCCGGGCGCACGAACATCCGCTTCAGCTCGCCGGTGGTAGCATCCATGCGCTTGAGGGCGACACACCCGGCAGGTGTGGCATCCACCATCGCCAG
The DNA here is from genome assembly GCA_036391335.1 of Ktedonobacterales bacterium. Lineage (GTDB taxonomy): Bacteria > Chloroflexota > Ktedonobacteria > Ktedonobacterales > JADMIN01 > DASWAC01. The sequence goes on along the minus strand of DASWAC010000494.1, from coordinate 660 downwards.
CATGAGGCGCCCGTCTGGTGGAGCGTAGTGCGTCGCGAGGTGGGCCAGCTCGGTGTCGAGCTCCTGAAAGGTGGGAAAGTCATCGAGGTACGCGCCCGAATCCACAATGAAGGCAATATGCTCGCGCATCAGCTCGCGCACGGCATCCACCTGCTCTGGGGTCACTGCCTGGATAATGGTGAGCATGGCGCATCCTCCCCTCTAGCTCAGGCACGCCGATTCCTTGACGTGCGTTGACTTATACCTTAGCATGAGCGTCATCCATACTCAATTGTCCGGCTACTGTTCTTCTTGAGATCGTGAGGCTGACCATGATGCACCGGCGACTCCTCGCGCCCACTCTCGTGACGCTCGTGATGATTCTGCTGGCTGCATGTGGCACACAAGGGAGGGTTGCCTCAGGCATCCTGACTCCACCGGCCTCAACCCAGTCGCCCATCTTCGTCACCCCAAATGAATCCACACCAACCGCGACACCGAGGGAGCCCGAGCCCTGCGACGGCTCGGCCATGCCGGCGGGAAGCGCTCGCATCGGCGACATCGTTCTTGGGCCTCCTGAGGTTTTCTATGGCTTCGGTGATGATTACGCCCTGCCCGATGGCTTGCCGGATAAGCCGCTGAGCGTGACCTTGCAGAATAATCAATCGGTGGTGCTGGGCG
>DASWAC010000493.1:0-5130 GCA_036391335.1 Ktedonobacterales bacterium | reverse complement strand
GCGCACGATCTCTTCCCACCTTGAGGAGGCTCCCTAATGGCTGCCGCGACCACCGAGCCGCGACGCTCCGCATTTACGATCTGGCATGTGCTGCTGCTCGCTGTCCCCGCGACGGGGGTATTTCTCTGGCTCGAAAGGGTTGGTCCGAACCCGGGAACGTGGACCCTTTATCTCTTTGGCACGGCGCTGATCAGCATCATCCCGCTCTCGCAGTTCATGGGCGGGGCGGTTGAATCACTGCACGGCAGGATCAACCCGCGCCTTGCCGATCTGCTCGATGCCAGCCTCAGCAATCTGCCCGAGCTGGGGATCGGGTTGGTGCTGCTGTTCCATGCCGCCAGGGCCCTGCTGGCCGCGCAGGGGGGCACGGCGGATATCATAGCGACGTCTACGTTGACGGTTAGGAACGATTTTCAGATCATCCTGGCGCTGGCAATCGGCTCGGTGCTGAATAATGTGCTGTTGAACCTCGGCGTCGGCGTGCTCTTCGGCGCGCGCAAGAAGGAGCTTACCTTCGATGCCAGCAGTGCGGCGAGCTATTCCTCGATGCTGGCGCTCGCCGTCGTCGGCCTGGCGCTGCCTACGCTGGCGCAGTCGTTCAGCGAGGCAAAAGGTGAGGAGCTCAACGGGACACTGCAAACGGTAAGCCTGCTCGTTGCCGGCGTGCTCTTGGCGACCTACATCATCTTTGTGCTCGTCTCCACCTTTGGCTGGCGAGAGACTGGCGCAGCAAAGCCCGCCCCCGCGCCACGCGCGGCACAAGGTGGGACCGGCAAGATCGTCTTGGCGCTCGTTATCTTTGGCATCCTCACGCTCGCGGCGGCGAGCATCGTGGGCTATACCGCCGACACGGTCATTCAGGCGGCGACAAATGACCCACTCACCCCGCTCTCGGTCGGCCTCGTGCTGCTGCCCCTCGCGTGCAACTTCGGTGAGCTCTTCAGCGTGCTGAGCTCGGCGCGCAAAGGCGACCTGGAAGATGGCATGGAGGTCGTAGGCGGCTCGGCAGTGCAGGTGCCGCTGCTGGTGCTTCCCATCCTGGTCTTCGCGGCGGCCCTCACCGGCCTCGTCGTGCCTGGCATCTTCCTCTCGCTGATCTTCTCGCCACTCGAGCTGATCGTGCTGGGGTTGGTGACAGTGATCTATGCGCTCATTACGCAGGACGGCAAGGCTAGCTGGCTGGAGGGCGTCGAGCTCTTCGCGGTCTTCGTGCTCATCTCCGCGACGGCACTGGCCATCCATTGAGGATACCCCGGCTGTCGCTGTATGGTAAAATGCGGCGGCAGAGGCGCGGGGCGAATCCGCACCCAGTCACGAGGTGAAAGGGGCAGGCCACATGACGTCGCCGTCGCGACTGCCTCTGCTGGCGAAGCGCTATGGCGTGCTGGCTCGCATTGGGTTGGGCGGCACGGCAGTCGTCTATCGCTGTCTCGACCAGCACACCAGCCGCATCGTGGCCGTGAAGGTGCTGCGCCAGAATGGCCCGGTGATACCTGAGGCTGAGGCCCGTTTCCGGCGCGAGGCGCGCCTGGCCGCCGCTCTCTCGCATGCGAATATCGTGCGCGTGCTCGATTTCGGCTACACGCCTGCCCCGGTGGACGGCCACGCAACGTGGCTGGATGATCCCGCTAACCCGGTGCCCTATCTGGCGATGGAATACGTCTTCGGACCTTCGCTCAAGGTGCTCGTGCGCAAGCTCGGCGCGCTCCCCTTCGGCTGGGTGTGGGCCCTCGGCGAGCAAATGTGCGCCGCCCTCACCGCTGCTCATGCGCAGGGTGTGGTGCACCGCGACATGAAGCCGCAAAACGTGATCGTGATGGACTCGCCAACCGAGCTCACTGCCAAGCTGACCGACTTCGGCATCGCCCGGCAGGTGGGAGGGGACCTGACCACGCTCACGGTCACCGGTGAGATCCTTGGCACACCGGACTATCTCTCGCCTGAGCAGGTGATCGGTGAGCCGGGCGGCCCGTCGGCGGATATCCATTCACTCGGTGTGGTGCTCTACGAGCTCGCTACCGGGCGGTTGCCCTTCGAAGCGGAAAACCCGCTGGCGGCTGCCTCGCTGCGCATGATGGCCGACCCCCCGAAGCTCACCGCGTATCGCCCCGAGGTGCCCTCAGCGCTGCAAGAGGTGATCATGGTGGCATTGCGCCGCGAGCCGTCGGAGCGCTTCGCCAATGCGGCGGAGATGGCGCAGGGCTTGCGCTGGAGTCGCGAGGTCACCCCATCGTATGACAAAGGGCCTCAGAGTGGATGGGTGCTGCAGCCACGCCCGAAGCTGCCAGTCACATCGGCGGCCGAGCGTGCGCTGCGCAGCGAGGGCACCGGCATGCTGAAGCGACCGCCGATCATTGGCCTGGGACGCAAAGCGACTCCGCCCGCTCAGGCTGACGTGGCGCCGCCAGCAGACCCCACCCCGGAGGATGCCGCCCCGCCGAGTGCCGGCGAGCATTCCTCGCACGCGGCGCACTAAGATTGGGCCAGTGTCACGAGTTCCCACAGAGATGAGCAGAACGCAATGGCGCCAGGAAGACAGGTGCGGCTGACCACCATGGCCAGCTGTGCGGGTTGAGCTGCCAAGATGGGCCCTGAGGCCCTGGCGCACGTGCTGCGTCCCCTTGGCCTGCTGGCCGGCGCTTCTCCAGACCTGCTCGTCGGGCTGGCGGAGGCCGATGATGCTGCCGTCTACCGCCTCTCGGAGCATCAGGCTATCGTCGCGACAGTGGACTTCTTCCCGCCCGTGGTGGACGACGCGTACACCTTCGGCGCGGTCGCGGCCGCTAATGCGCTGAGCGACATCTACGCGATGGGCGCGCGTCCTCTGCTGTGCCTGAATCTCGTCGCGTGGCCCGCCACCCTGGATGCGGAGATCCTTGGCGAGGTGATGCGCGGCGGATCGGACAAGGTGCGCGAGGCTGGCGCTGTGCTGGCCGGCGGGCATTCCGTGCTGGATCAAGAGCCCAAGTATGGGCTGGTAGCGCTTGGCACGGTCGAGCCCGACCGCGTGTGGACGAAGCGTGGCGCACGGCCCGGCGATGCGCTGCTGCTGACGAAGCCGCTGGGTACGGGCATTCTCACGACGGCGCTGAAGAACGAGGCACTGGCCGAGGCCGATCTTGCCGCGGTGACCGCGAGCATGATGACCCTGAACGCGAGCGCGGCCCAGGCGCTGGCCTCTCTGGGAGGCGCAGTGCACGCGGCAACGGATGTGACCGGCTTTGGCCTGGCCGGCCATGCCAGTGAGATCGCCCGCCACAGCGAGGTGTGCCTGAGTGTCAGCCTGAGCGCGCTGCCACTGCTCCCGCACGTGCGCGAGTATGCCACACAGGGACATGTGCCCGGTGGCACAGATCGCAACCGCGAAGGGCTGGCGCAGTATGTCTCATTTGCTGAGGGCATCAGTGAGGATGACCAGCTCATCGTCTATGACCCCCAGACCTCGGGTGGGCTGCTGGCCGTTGTGGATGCCAGCCAGGTCGAGGCGGCGCTCACGGCGCTAGACGCGGTCGGGGTGCCTGTGGCGCGCATCGGGTCGGTGGTGGCGGGCTCAGGCGTACGCGTCGAGCGGTAGGAAGCTGGCTCCCGATGGTGAAGAATCCCGAGAGAGGGCCCGAGCTAGAAGCGCTAGAGCGGCGGCTGGGTCACACGTTCAAGCAGCGCGAGCGGCTGGTGGAGGCGCTGACGCATCGCTCGTTCGCTGCCGAGGCTGGTGATCCGCGAATGAAGATGAATGAGCGACTGGAGTTTCTGGGGGACGCGGTGATGGCGCTGCTGACGGCGGACCTGCTCTTCAAGAGATATCCCAAGGCGAATGAGGGCGCGCTCTCCATCTATCGCGCCGCGCTGGTGCGCACGCAGTCCTTCGCGGAGTTCGCGCGCGAGCTGGATCTGGGCGCGCATCTGCGGCTGGGCCACGGGGAGGAGCTCACCGGCGGTCGTGAGCGCCCGGCCACCCTGGAAGGCGCCTTCGAGGCAATCATAGGCGCGCTCTACCTCGATGGCGGGTTCGCTGCCGCCAGCGCTGTGGCCCTCCCCTTGCTGGGCGCGAAGCTCGGCGAGATCGAGGCCGCCGGGCTGGAAGAGAACATGGTAGACGCCAAGTCGCGGCTGCAGATGCTGGCGCAGGGCCGCCTCGGACAGACGCCGCGCTATCACACCATCGAGGAATCCGGCCCGGCCCACGCGCGTCAATTTGTGGTGGAGGTGCGACTCGGCGATATCGCGCTCGCTCGCGGTGAGGGCGCGTCGAAGCGTGAGGCGCAGCAGGCGGCAGCGCTGGCGGCGCTGGCTGACCCTGGCTGGAGCGAGAGCCCTAGAGATTTGTAATGGTGACATCGCCCCAGTGCTGCCGCAGGTAGTTTGCGACGAAGCTGCGATGGCAGTGTTCCGCTAAGGCCTCGCTGCACAGCAGGACGGTCGGTGTGGCGAAGAGGGTCTTGTCGAGGCGACGCTCGATCTGGCGCTCGCGCATGAGGGCGAGGAAGCGCTGCCGGAACGGCTCCCACTCGACCTTATCTTTGCGATACGCATCGAGGATGTCCTGCGTGGGCGCGAGCATGACTTCGTGCTGATATTCGATGCCACCGATGACCCGCAAGAAATAGGCGAGGTCCTCTTGCTTCGCGAAGCCCGCGAGCTGTGAAGTATTGTTCAGGCGAATGTCCAGGACTCGGCGAATCCCAGCGCGCTGCAGCGTCTCGAAGAATTGTTGCGCCGTCTTCTTGGTGACGCCGATCGTGTAGATCTCCACATGAGCTCCTTGTGCCGTCATGTTATCTTCACTGCGGCTCCGACCGCGCCAACTGAGCGAGCCAGCGCTGAAAGGCCGCTTCGCGCTCGTCGGGCGGCGCGGTGGCGACGTCTTCGGCCATCTGATGCATGTCGCCCGCGTGCCGGATCGTCTGGAGCGCCGCACGCTCTTGCTCGGTGATGATCCTGCCCAGCACCACGCCCAGGGTATCGAGCAGGATGCCCAGCACTTGCTGGTAGCGAGGCTCGGTCCACGTCCGCATCTCGCGCAGCTGTTGCTCCACGTCGTCCGGCGAGGCCGCTTCCTCGAAGCCGCGCTCGACCTCGTCCAACATCATCGGCGTGCCGACATTCCATATCCAGCGCTGCTCCTCCTGG
>DASWAC010000492.1:0-3601 GCA_036391335.1 Ktedonobacterales bacterium | reverse complement strand
CGAGAGCAGGCGCGCGGCCAGCTGATCTTTGCTCATCTCCAGGCTGAAGAAGCCAACGGTGTGCCCATAGCGCAGCGCCGCGTTGTGGGCCAGGGAGAGCGCGAGCGCCGTTTTTCCCTGGCTGGGCCTGGCCGCGAGGATGATCAGGTCGGACTTTTGCAGCCCGCCGGTCATCTTGTCGAGGTCGTTGAAGCCGGTGGCCACGCCGACGATATCCCCCCGGCGATGCTGGAGTTGGTCCAGCTTTTCCATATATTCGGCCAGGGTGTCGCGCAGGTGCTCCAGATCGCTGCGCACGAAGCGCTGACTCACGTTGAAGACCAGGCGCTCGGCCTCGTCGAGGGCGGTCAGCGCGTCGGGCTCGTCGTAGGCGACAGCCGCGATCTGCCCCGCCGCGTGAATCAGGCGGCGCAAGACGGCGGTGCGCTCGACGATATGGGCGTAGTGCTCGGCATTGGCGCTGGTGGGCACCTGATTCGCCAGCGAGGTCACATAGGCATAGCCGCCGGCGTCCTCCAGCTTGCCGCGCCGCGCCAGCTCGTCCGTCAGCGTGATGAGGTCGGCTGGCTGGCTCTCCTCGAAGAGGTCGAGCATGGCCTGATAGATCAGCCGGTGCGCCTCGCGATAGAAGTCGTCCGGCCGGAGGAAGTCCGCCACCTGGACGGTCGCCTCGGGGTCAATGAGCAGGCTACCCAGCACCCCGGCCTCGGCCTCCAGGTTCTGCGGGAGCAGCTTCTCGACGGCCATGACGCATTTCCTCCGCCACACGGGCGCTTGGCACTGACCACAGGCTCGCGGGACATGCCCGCACGTTCTCCACGGGGAATACCATCTAGAACGTGCATTCTATCCGATTATATCGCGTGGCCGGTCACAGTGTGTGGCGCGCCTGCCACGCGACCACTCGACCTGCGAACGTACAGACAAGCGTACGCGACAGCGCGACAAAGCGCAAATGCAGGGTTATCCACGCGTATGTGGAATGTGGAGAACTTGGCAGGGGATGGCAATGTTATGGTGAAGTTATGGCCGTATTGGGTCAGCTCAGCAGCGCATTTGGGGCACTTTTCCCCTCTCCTCCGCCGCCATCCACGAGTTTGTTCCACTTTTCCACGAAGTTATCCACAGCGGGGTGCAGCAGCCAACCGGGCTACCCAAGATGTGGGGGGGGGGCACATCCCGCAGCGGATCGTCGGTCATATTCTCAGAGCGCCGGTGGATGCATTCTCACTCGTCAGCGCTTGGGCGATGGGCTGCCGGATAGTTGCAGGTCACGCACCACGGCTGAAGACGATTAGAGTATGTGAGACATGAAACACGGTGAAGATGAGCGCGATCGCGATGTAAATCCATGGGCGATAAGGACTCTGCCAGTGGAGCCTGTCTCCGACGAGTCCGATGCCAATAGCCCACAGCAGCGGGGTGTAGGTTGGCGCCAAGAAGCCAATGAGGCTCGTGCTCCAGATGCTCTCTGGGAAGAAGATCAGGCCGACCCAGGATCCTGCGTAGGCTGCCAATCCAACGAGGTAGATGGCGAGCCCAACACGTTGAGAGCGACGTCGGAGGCCAACCGACAGCAGCAGCGGAAACAGGATGATCGCCATTCTCGATATCGTCTCGCCGTAGGTGATGAGCGGTGGGATCTGGCTCCAGAAGGTCATGGGCGAGTATTTCCCCGGTAAGGTGAAGAGCAGATTCCACAGCAAAATCGGGATGACGAGCCAAAAGCCGTTAAGAATGAGGGCTCGAGGGATTTGAGCCCACCGGCGACGGCCGATGCTACCTGTTCCCCGGAGCCGCGGTGATTCAGCGGCTGATGCCATCTTTGATGCGGGCATACGCAGACTCTTTCCCACCCCTGTCCCTACGTGCGGGAACACGATAACCCAATGGCCTCACATGCGGATCACACTCTGCCAGTGCAGGCTCACAGGCGGCAGAAACGGCGTAAAGACATCACGAGACCCGCAGGGTCGCGGCGCTCGCCCCTCAGCGCGGCACGGGCTCATAGGTCAGCAGCAGCCTGCCGGATGGGAAAGGGCGTGTCTGGGTCAGCGTGAGGCCGACTTTCTCCGGCAGGCCCGTGAAGAGAGAGGTCCCGCCGCCAAACACGATGGGATTCACCATGATCTGGAGCTCGTCCAGCAAGCCGGCTTCCAGCAAGCTCACACAGGCGTTGCTGCTGCCAAAGATGATGATCGCCTTCCCTGGCTGTTCTTTGAGCCGCCTCACCTCTCCGGCAACATCACCGCTAATGACGCGCACATGCTTCCAGCCGGGCTCAAAGGGCTGGTGACTGAGAACGACCTTGAGCTTCTCATTCATGAATGTGGCGATGTCAGGCGCGCTCTCTTGCGCCTGTGGGGTGGGCCAGAAAGCCTTCATCATCTCATAGGTCTTGTGGCCCAGCAGGATGGTATCAACTTCTTCGCCCTGCTCTGGCGAGAACGCCTCGAAGGCGTCATCGCCGGCGTGGAACGCAGAGATGTCGTGATGTTGATCCTCGAAGTAGCCGTCAAGGCTCACATTCATGAAGAGAAAGATGCGTCTCATGGTCGTTCTCTCTGTGCGCGAGGCATCGCTGGCCTGCTCTGTGCAAGCCGACACACTATAGCACGATTGTGCCGCGATCTGGAACACCTGTTCTCCCCTGGCAGGCGGCGCAGTGGCCATACTGTGCCATTCCCACAGGGCATGGCATCAACGGCGATATGCCTGGCTCGCTGGAGTGGGCGACCCGCTCGCGATCCTGATGATCACGGCCAGCAGCATGCCCACCACGAATCCGCCGATGTGGGCAAAGAATGCGACGCCACTGCCTTGCGCCTGCCCGTGCCGCACGGCCTCGACCTCCAGCGCTGCTTCGACCAGCTGGAGCACGATGAAGAAGCCAATCACCAGGAATGCGGCGAGACGCACGAGCACGACGAGGCCAAAGAAGATCACCGTCCGCACTTTTGAGCCGGGGAAGAAGATGAGAAATGCGCCGAGCACCCCCGCGATGGCGCCGCTGGCCCCCAGAGTGGGCACATCCGTCTGCCGGGCATAGACGCTGAAGGCGATCTGGGCCGCTGAGGCCGCCAACCCGCACAAGAAGTAGAAGATGGCATAGGGGAGATGCCCCAGACGGGCCTCCACATTGCCACCAAAGGCCCAGAGGTAGAGCATGTTCCCGCCGAGGTGGATCAGGTTCGCGTGGAGGAACATCGCTGTGAAGAGGGTGCCATACACCGGGATGGGCTCGTGGAAGGCGCAGCCCGCGACGAGCAGCGCATGCGCGGTATTGCTCAGGATATCCGCCGGGACCATGACATAGGCATTGGTGACGCAGTCCGCGATGTGCTGCCCGTGGGTCACCTCGAACACGAAGACGACGATATTCGCCAGGATAAGCACGTAGTTGATGATGGGAAATGCTCGCTGGCCCGACGATGCCGGCCCCAGAGGGATGACCGCCATGCGCGTGCTCCTCTCTGCCGTGTCCTGCTCCGCGCTCTGCGCACCTCCCACCGCCTCGCGGATAACATAGCGCACGGCGGCTCACTTCACCTCTTCCGCATTCACGTGCCCCTGCTCACACGTCGGGGCGATGCCTGGTGCG
>DASWAC010000491.1:0-2345 GCA_036391335.1 Ktedonobacterales bacterium | reverse complement strand
CAGCGGCGTGGGAGAGCCATGAGCCTTTCCGCGTCACCTGCGTCATCCTTCCCGGGTCGCATTGCTCGCGCGCATGCCCACCACCGAGGAGGGCTGCAAGCTGAGCACAGGAGCGAGGATGGCAGGTCGATGCGGCACGCTGACTGAGTGGAAGGCCATAGCCGCCGCGAAAACTGGCGCACGAAGCCCTCGCTCATCAGACGATGGGCGAGGGCTAGTGACTTGGGAATGGGGGCCGTCCCGCCGCTCGCCTAAGCCCTGGCGAGCGGGAAGACCGGCAGGATACTGCGACCGCCCATGACACTGGCTAGCACGCCCGCGACTGCGGTATACCAGGCGACGATGGCAGTAGCGAGGCCAAAGAAGCCGCCGAGGTGGATGATATCCGCGTTGTTCTGCAGGTTGCCGATCGCGAGCACGAAGAAGGTGATGGTCAGCAGCACGAAGACTGCCGCCGTCGCTAGATTCGTGCGGAACGACGCGAGCGTCATCAAGAGGGTGAAGATACCCCAGCCCAACAGGTAATAGCCCACCGCCGTGCTGTCTGGCTTATTTTCTCCCGTGATCCCCGTGCCGATCAGCAGGAACGCGAAGGAGAGCCAAAACGCGCCAAAGGACGTAAACGCGGTTGCGCCAAAAGTATTGCCGGAGCGGAATTCCCACATGCCGGCGGCGAACTGCGCGATGCCACCATAGGCGACCGCGAGGCCAATGACGATGCCGATATGGGTGCCGGACAGGATGCCAGCGTTCACGAGACTGAGGATGAATGTCGTCAAGGCGAATCCACTCAGGCCAAGTGGGCCAGGATTCGCGATCTTTGTCTCTGTCACAGAGGATGCTCCTCTCATAGAGCGAACACGACGCCGTGTCGGAAAGCTGATGGGAAACGCCGGAGTGTTGCCGTTACCTCCTCTCTGCGGTCGCTCGCTTCTCCCAATGGTGAGGCCGCGCACGATATGGTCATAGCCCCCAACCCACACGCCTTTATGGAGCTCATCTCTCACTTGTGACAGGTCGAAAAGGTGGCAATCGTCTTGCCAGTAATGTAACATAAAAACATCGTAGTATGATATAGCAGTAAGACGGCGTGAGTTCGGCCGGATCGAAAGGGGAAACAGGCATGTCCAGACTCTTCTCTTGGCTCAAGCGTGGCTCCAGCTCTGGTCACCAGGATGACACGAAGGGCGCCACTCAGACGCCAGCGGTCCCGCCCCCCGCGGATGCGTCGCCCCCGCCGACTAGCGATGCGGGGCAGGCAGCCGCTCCCGCGAGCACTCCCCCGCCACCGGCCGTCGCGAGTCCCGCCGCAGCGACATCAGCGACGACCATTGATGCGCTCTTGCAGGAAACGCGCACCTTCCCGCCTTCCGCCGCCTTCGTCGCGGCGGCCAACATCAACGATCCCACTATCTACGAGCGCGCCGCCGCTGATCCAGAGGGATTCTGGGCGGAGGCGGCTGGCAATCTCGATTGGGTCAAGAAGTGGGACACCGTGCTCGACTGGCAGGCGCCGTGGGCCAAATGGTTCGTCGGCGGGCAGCTCAACGCCTCCTATAACTGCGTGGATCGCCACGCACAGGGCGCTCGCGCCACCAAGCCCGCCATCGTCTGGGAAGGCGAGCCGGGCGACACTCGCACCCTCACCTACCAGGATCTCTACAACGAGGTGAACCAGTTCGCCGCCGTGCTGCTCGACCTGGGCGTGCGCAAGGGCGACCGCGTCGCCTTCTACATGCCCATGATCCCTGAGCTTACTATTGGCATGCTGGCCTGTGCGCGCATCGGGGCGCCGCACACCGTCATCTTTGGCGGCTTCAGCGCGGAGGCCCTGCGTGACCGCATCAACGACTCGCAGGCGAAGCTCTGCGTCACCGCCGACGGCGGCTGGCGACGCGGCAACATCGTCCCGCTGAAGGAGACGACCGACGCCGCAGTGGCAGATGCCGCCACCATCGAGCATGTGCTGGTAATCCAGCGAGTCGGCCCTGAAACGCGTCAGGTCGCCATGCAAGATGGCCGCGATGTGTGGTATCACGAGGCGCGCGCGAAGGCGACGCGCACCACTGTAGACCCGGAGCCGCTCGACAGCGAGCATCCACTCTACATCATGTACACCTCGGGCACCACGGGCAAGCCCAAGGGCCAGCTGCACACCACCGGCGGCTATCTCACCGGCACCTCGCTCACGCACCAGTGGATCTTTGACCTCAAAGAGGAGGATGTCTATTTCTGCACCGCCGACATCGGCTGGGTGACGGGGCACAGCTACATCGTCTATGGCCCCCTCGCCAACGGCGCAACCACGGTGCTCTATGAGGGCGCCCCCGACTATCCCGACAAGG